>NZ_CP031709.1 GCF_001696605.3 Acinetobacter wuhouensis
GCTGTTAGGCTCAAAATGCCCATTGTGACGAAGATTTTTTTCATAGTTCTAGCCTTATCGGTTGTAGAGTTATAACAGTATAACTCTACAAGTTTAAAAATAGAACAAGTTTACTAAAATCTAACCATTTCAACTGTTTTAAATGGTAAACAAAAAGATAACACTTTTATTATTAAGTATTCATATTCAATCACTTAATTGTAATTTTTTACTATTGAGTATAAAGGCTCGAAAGTTTATGCACGTATTGGGAATGCTTCAGCATACCCAATGCTAAGTAAAGCTTTGAGCAATCAACCGACTGTAGGTAAGGGCTACCGTTCTCGCAGGCACAGAGGGCGATAGTTAATTTATTTTGATTTTATGAATAATAATTAAGCGTGTGGTGATACCCTTTATTTAGGGTGATTTAGAGTTATAACTCTATGATATTTCAATAAATAGCAAAAAAAAGTTTTTGATTGTTATAGGGAAATTGTGAAATAGCGCACAAAGAAAAAGCCCCGATAGTCTTGCAACTATCGGGGCTATGTTCTATATTCTTCGGTACACAGTTATTTGATGCGGTAAACATCATCTAACGAAGATCATAAGGTTTGGCGACCGTTATGATTTCACCTGAAAGGCTTGTACCTGAACTCTATTATTGCATTTATATTAGATTTTGCAAGTCATACAATGAAAAAACTTCGTTAATTTAGTGTCTATTCGTATATCAAATAAGCGCATTGTTTATTTGCCGAGCTTCGTCTACTCCTGTGTTTTATAAAGCTTTATGTTTGTAAGTGCATTGCCTTAAATGGGTCAACAATGGCATAGAGTTTTAAAGACGGTTGGTGTAGCAGGAGGATACAAGTGACGGCAGTATCACCAACGCAAGAGTTAAGCACCTAGCCAGTGTAAAACGCCCGCTTGCTGATGAACGCACAATAGGCGGGGACGCAGGGAATACGCTAGGAACTGGCATAAATAAGACGTTGGGGAAACCCTCCTTGAGATTGCCGACCTAGTGAGTGAGCTAATGCGTGTGCAGGGGAGCTGTAAGGCTCTAAATACTCACTTGCTGTTATGCCCTTACATTGGCATACAGTGTCGATTGAAAGCGATGTCGGCTCCGACAGCAATGCTACAACGGCAATATTCAAGATAGCCATTTTAAGCAATTTTTTTGCTTAGGCTATCTAGGGTGAATATTGCCGAAATCTGCTCAATCTCACCAACCGCAAGGCGGTTGAAGCGAAGCGAAAACGACTAAGGTTGTGAGGTTGAAGCAGATAAGCGCCTCATTGTAATAGCGCCTATTTCCAGTACATATATAAGTATTGCTTATATATAGTTTTACTTATAAAGACTTTAAATAACAAACTATTAGAACAATAGAGAACAATTACAAAAGTATCTAAAATACCCCTTGATTGTTTTGTGAGTACAAATTAATATATGTATAAATAGTTAGGGAATATACCTATGATTAAATCTACTAAAGGTAAGACAAGATCAACAATGATTGGTAATCAAAACAGTGTTAAAGAAGTTGTCAAAGAAGATAGATTTCAAACACGTATGAACCATGAAGATAAGTTGAAACTTATTAAATTCTGCAAAGATAACAATTTAAGCCAAACAGATTTTTTAATTAATTCAATGGTCGATAAAGGCATTCTTCCTGAAAGCAGACGATCAGTAAAAACAACAGACAATACTTAATTTAAAGGAAAAGAACATGAGCAATAACACTGAAAAATTATCTAAAGTAATCGCATTGGTTAATCAGAAAGGCGGTGTATCTAAAACAACGACTTCAATTAATTTAGCTATGGGCTTATCTCTACGTGGGTATGACGTACTGTTAGTTGATGGTGACCCGCAAGCTAGTTCACTTGACTGGGCTACTGTACGTGAAGAAGCAGATATTGATTTAGGCTTTACTGTTATTGGTGTACCAAAAACCAACTTAGCCAAAGAGATTGCTAAAATTAAATCAAAATATGACTTTGTAATCACTGACAGCGCAGGCAGACAGTCAGAATTAACACGCCTTGCTATTGTAGCTTGTGACGTTGCGATCGTTCCAAATACGACAAGTCCATTGGATGCTTGGGCTACTAAAGAAACCTTAAAATCAATCAATGAAATTAAGGGCTATCGTGATTTTTCAGCTTACTTTTTATTGAGTGGCGTAAACCCACAAACTAAGGTCTTTAATGAGGTTAAAGAGTGGTTAGCTGAAAGTTACCCTTTACCAATTTTGGACACTAAGATTGCGTTACGAACTGCTTTTTCACGTTCATTGGGCGAGGGCTTGTCTATCTATGAATATAAAGATGATCATGGGAAACAGGATAAGAAAGCAATTGCCGAAGTCGATGCTTTAATTGATGAAATTTTACAACGTGAGGGAATGACTGAATGAAAGCACCTAAAGGCAATGCTACTGTGACCAGTAGCAATGCCCATATTGCAAATGAAAAGGCTCACATTGTTAATTCTTTGAACTTTGACAAAATTCAAAAAATTAAGATCAATCCCGATCTATACAAAAAGATCGAGAAAGTAGCGGATAAAAGAAAAGTCGTACTAGCAGATATTGCT
Source organism: Acinetobacter wuhouensis (assembly GCF_001696605.3). Taxonomy (NCBI): domain Bacteria; kingdom Pseudomonadati; phylum Pseudomonadota; class Gammaproteobacteria; order Moraxellales; family Moraxellaceae; genus Acinetobacter; species Acinetobacter wuhouensis. The sequence goes on from NZ_CP031709.1 coordinate 2,593, forward strand.
AGATCGGCTTTGGACTTCTATTTAAACAATCCAAGTGCGCCATACAGTGAAGAATTAAGTAAGGGTAATTCTAAGCAATTAATCTACACCATTAATCACTTGTATGATGTGAAGATAAACAGCTTTAAGGCTGTTCATGGTATCAACCGAAGTGACCAAATTAGACAGGCATTATCGGCTTGGCTTATCAATGAAAACTTATTAAAGCTTGATGAAAATTAAGGGCTTGATATGAACCTAAATGATCTAAAAAATAAGGTGATCATAAATAATGAAATTGATCAAAAAAACTTTGATTACCTAATTACACAGGTAGATCAGGTTGCAATTGAGTACGCTATAAATGAATTGGAGAGCCAAAATAAGCGACCCTATCTATCTAATATTTTTAAGTTGCTAGAAATACCGCCCCGCCAATAAGTGGGGCTTATTTGTCTTTGGAGGGACTGACATGCAGAAAATTATAATCAGGGTACTTATCATCACTGGCTTTTTAATGCCTGCAATTATTATGTTCTTTTTCCCTAGCTTAACTGGGACTAAGTTTTTTTGGTTAAGTATGCTTGTATTCTGTTTTCTAATTTTGCGAATACGTGGAATTTTGCTACTTTTGGGCATTACTTATGCCAGTCTATCTTCTATGTTTTCCCGCCATTAAAACCGCCCTACCCTATTAATTAAAACCGTTTTAGCACGTATGGACTTGCAATTTCATTGCTTGGTCCATACTTGGCCAAAACTCTTACTGTGAAAAATCATATTCCGATGCTTGGTCAGAACTGCAAGTATGCAGTCTTGACCAGGCATCTACTTTATTGAATGATTTAAGTGGGTTATGAGTGCGGGGGAAATGTCAAAAAGGTCAGTCCATATTTTTTATAGTACCGCCAACTAAAGTTATAGGTATCCATTTAAAATCGTATCGTTCATAACTACCTTTTGCCCCATACCAATACAAGTGATAGTGCGCCCGCCTTAAATGTGGTCTGCGGTGTACTTTTGATGATTGTTTAGAATATTCAGTTAATTGATCATTTACGGCTTTAATCTGCTTAGACATTTCCTTGCCTGCAATAAAAGGCTTGTACTTTTGGGCTTCAAATAATCTAGGCACACGCTTTACGGTCTGAACGCCTACCCTTTCCTTATGGTTGTCAGGAAGCAATGGGACATAATCAGGCTTAGATAAACTGAACCAAAGCAAAATATTGATAAGTTGCTTTTGTAGGGATTGGTATTGATCTATTTCATTTTCATCTAATATTGAACGGTCATCATGAAATTCATCTATGAAATCTGATAAACAATCTTCTATAGCTTTTTCTTCATTGACTAATAAGACGATCGTTCGAGTTAAACCAGTATCAAGAAAAATCGTAGATACTAAAACTTTTTGATAGCAAAGTTCAGTTAAGGTAAATATCACTCCATAAATTTTAGATTGCTGAAAGTGCAAATCAAAATTATCAGTTTGAACGTAAATGCACAGCTCAGGAACATTGATCAAAAAGTTTGGCAAATTGCCCTCAAATTTACTTTTTGTTAGTTCAGTTGCTACCTCATTTTCAAATCTATAAATATTCTTTGTCAGCATCCAAGAACCGAGCGTGACCAGTTCACCAGTAGGACAAGGCAAATTATTGATTAGATGATCGGGAATTGCATCACCAACATTTAAACCTTTCTGCCAGTCTGGAGCATAGCAGTCTAAGCCTGCATATATCCAATCATCCCAAGTGACCAAAGAACTAATTTTTTTATCATCGTTTTTATACTTGATAGCCTTTGATTCAATCTTATTAAAGATACCCTTAAAACTTGCTTTCAAGTGTTGGCAACGTGCAGTAACGACCTTTAAAGGTATTGCAAATTCATTAGATAAGTTCGCCATGAAGCCCTGCCCTGCTTTTAATTAAGTAATTCTATAACACTATATCTAGTGCGGATCTCATACCTACTAGCCACTATATATAGTGTTTCTACTATCGCCCTCTATGCCTGCGAGAACGGTAGCCCTTGCCTACAGTCGGTTGATTGCTCAAAGCTTTACTTAGCATTGGGTATGCTGAAGCATTCCCAATACGTGCGTAAACTTTTGAGCTAATATTATACCTAAGTTGTATTGTACTCACAGATCATATTATGCGTATTAATGTTAATTAGTATAGCAGTAATAATAATTTCAAAAGTTTACATATATTGTTTTGTACTCACAAATCATTATATGTATAATGTATTTATTAAGTCGATTGGCGACTTAAATAATAGGTGATTAATTATGAACAATATTTTCACAAAGTTGGATACTAAAAAAATAGTTATTGAACTACTAAATGCTTTTGAAAAAGCAAACTTCGATTACTACTCAAGAGCCTATCTTGAAAGTCCAAAAGGTACATTTTGCGTGTCCTTTGGAAACTGTCAAATGCAAGATGCAAACATTATTACTATCTACATAGATAAAGCACCACATGAGTTTTATTTCACCCATGAACATTCCAATATTGCTGAAGCACATTACGAAGCAATTAATCTATTTAAACAAATTTTAGACTTTTACTTTACCTATCTAAAGCAAACATAAGTAAGCCCCGCAAGGGGCTTTTTTAATGCCTGCGGGCTTGGTTCAGATCGGGAGTGACCAAAACCACAGGAAAGGGAAACAACCCACTACAGCGAAAAATAAGAGCAATCAGGGCGCATAACGCTATTACATTAATTTACCTATATTGTTTTGTACTCACAAATCAATATAGGCATAATATATTTGTCAGGTCGATTGGCGATCTAATAAAAAAGGCTTTGAGTTATGACCAGTAAAGAACAACTTTCGTTAGAGTTGCCTATAGTTGAAACAGCTCAATCATACAAAGATATGAAAGGGCTATATAGCGTTGATATTTCCCATATATACCGCTTTTATATTCTCCTTAATTGGTATGGGGTACTAGAAAAAAGCAAAGTGATTAAAGTGGGCAGTGATGCAATTTTTGAATGTGATAATGAAATGATTGCAGATGAAATTTTAAATTGCATTCCGAGCTGTAAAAAAAGAAAGGTTTATCGAGTACCAAATTTTAACCCTATTTATTTTTCAGGAATAGATAAGCCATCGGTAAACCGTTGGAAGTTTTCAGTAGAAAGAAAACTAGGCTATGAAAAATCAATTTACTTTAGATCAGTTGCAAGCCGTTGGGATTATTAACCCCCCTGCCCTAGTCGCAACCCTGCGGGATTGCTTTGTAAGTCCCGCTTAGGGGCAAAGGGGAGTAGTTGCGGTTCTGCGGTCAGCTCGACAAAATCACAGATTTTGTCGGCTTCGCTTGAACCTTGCAACGGTAATCAGGGAGGGAAGAATTTTTATATTTCTTCAGTTCGCAAAGTAGACACTTTGCTCTATTGATACCGCCTAGAGTTTTACACTTGTTTACATATATTGTTTTGTACTCACAAATCAATTTAGGTATAATGTATTTATCAGGTCGATTGGCGATCTATCAATAAAACAGGTACTTAAATATGAAAACTCAAGTTTCACCCAAGACAGTTTTAAATCTAGTAGAAAATGTTTTGAGAACAAAAAAAAATGCCATGATCGTTATGCAGGGTATTTATTTAAAGAAAGGTAAAGCCGAAATATTCATCACGATTGGACAAGTTAAATTAATCACTGTGTTTTTTAAAGGTCGCACAGAGTTACTTTTAACCGCTTTAAAACATGACAGCATGAACGAAGCAGAACACCAAGCCAAAGACTTTATAGAACAAATTAACGAAGTTCTGGACGAAGTAGAGAAACGAAATTAAAAGAAGCCCCGCAAGGGGCTTTTTTAATGCCTGCGGGCTTGGTTCAGATCGGGAGTGACCAAAACCACAGGAAAGAGAAACAACCCGCTACAGCGCAAATCTGAAGCATTCAAGACACACAATAAAAATTACACTTGTTTACATATATTGTTTTGTACTCACAAATCAATTTAGGTATAATGTATTTATCAGGTCGATTGGCGACCTCATACAAAAGGTACTCGAAAATGAAAAATTTTACTCAAAATGAAAAAGGTCAAATGTTCTATGAGGGCAGTTTGGTTTTAACTGCTAAAGACGGTTCGGTTTTTTTTGTATCAACTGAAATGCTTGTATGTAAGGCGTATCGAGCAAAAGCAAAAAAACCATTTATCAATACTCGCTACAGAACAATTGAGCGTTTAAAACAAGCCGTTGGGGAAAGTATCCAATCATGTAATGCAAGATATGAGCAAAAATTACAGAACAAAGAAAAAACCGCAGAGCGTTTAAAAAAATTCCGTGAAGAACTACAGGTAGGCGATATTTTATCTACATGCTGGGGCTATGAACAAACCAACGTAGAATTTTATCAAGTGGTATCTAAGAAAGGCGCATTTTGTGAAGTTCGGGAAATTGCTAAACGCTCACATGATACGGCTTTTATGCAAAGTGAAGTATCACCAAAGCAAAACGAATTTATTGGCGAACCAATTAAAAAGAAAATTTTAGACGGCTATATCATGATCACAAGCTATATCAGAGCGACACCGCACGAATACGAAACACTAGCAACAGGCACAAAGGTTTATAAGCGCAGTTATGTTTCATCATACGCATAATTAAAAGAAGCCCCGCAAGGGGCTTTTTTAATGCCTGCGGGCTTGGTTCAGATCGGGAGTGACCAAAACCACAGGAAAGGGAAACAACCCGCTACAGCGCAAATCTGAAGCATTCAAGATACACAATAATAATTACACTTGTTTACATATATTGTTTTGTACTCACAAATCAATTTAGGTATAATGTATTTATCAGGTCGATTGGCGACCTCATACAAAGGAATTAAAAAATGACTGATTTAGTTTTGTTGACTGATGAAGAAATCGCAGACATGAGCTATGACAGCTTTAATAAAACCGACCTAGTTGCTATGCAGTCAATGCAAGAAAGCGAATTTCCACGCTATACAGTTGCAATGGCTCATACAATTTATGTATGGGAAAATATCTTATATCAAGAAGCAAGCCGATTATGTGAAAGCTATGACGGGGGAGTATGGGAAACTAAAAACGGCTTTTGGACTTTGCAATCTGATTCAATTTTTTATATGGAAAATGGATGGGACGAAGCGTTTAACCTGAATGCCCTAGAATTTTCAATTGTGGTAAATTTATTTGCATTGTCTAAAATTGCAATGATGACATACAGCTCAAAACCTGCAATCAATCGCAGAGCCGTTTTTTTTAGTGATTACATAAAAGACGTTATACATAAAAATAGGAATGTTTTAGATACTACAGCAATTTATAAATTGATTTATTAAAAGAGAAGAAGCCCCGCAAGGGGCTTTTTTAATGCCTGCGGGCTTGGTTCAGATCGGGAGTGACCAAAACCACAGGAAAGAGAAACAACCCGCTACAGCGCAAATCTGAAGCATTCAAGACACACAATAAAAATTACACTTGTTTACATATATTGTTTTGTACTCACAAATCAATTTAGGTATAATGTATTTATCAGGTCGATTGGCGACCTCTTATAAAAGGTGTACTGAAATGGGTAATAGATGCTTGATTGCTACAACGAAAAAAGATTTAGCTGTGTATCTACACTGGAATGGTGGAATTGAAAGCGTAGCACCATTTTTAAAATATTGTGAATTACAGGGGCATAGATCACCTGAAAGCGATAGTTACGGATGGGCTAGATTATGCCAAGTAATCGGGAACTTTTTCGGAGGTTCAAACTCAATAGGGATAAGCAAATATTATGAGAGTACCGAAGATAACGGCACATATTTTATTAAAAACTGGCGTGTGATTGGTCGTGAATTTAATGATATGGAAAGAATGAATGCAATGCTAAAAGACATTGATAGCCAACAACCAGTAGAAAGCCAGTTAGGAGAGTTTTTAGATTCAAGTGAAGTTTTAATCAGTGATTTAAAAGTCAATGATCAAGTGTTTGTCTTTTCGGGTGAGGGTTATAAAAAACTTACTGTTGTTGGTTTTGGGATAGATAAAGTTGTGAACGGTACGAATGTAAAAGGCTTACCGATCGTTTCATTATTTGAACGTGATGGAAAATATGATCACAATATAAATAATTATATAACAACCGAAACCGCCCATAGAGCGAATTAATAAAAAAGCCCCGCAAGGGGCTTTTTTAATGCCTGCGGGCTTGGTTCAGATCGGGAGTGACCAAAACCACAGGAAAGGGAAACAACCCGCTACAGCGCAAATCTGAAGCATTCAAGACACACAATAAAAATTACACTTGTTTACATATATTGTTTTGTACTCACAAATCAATATATGTATAATGTTTTTATTAAGTCGATTGGCGACTTAAATTAAAAAGGTATTGAATTATGAACGACCAAAATAACAATGATGCAATCAAAGCAGAACGCTTAAACCGTTATGAAGAACGCCAACAAAACCGCTTAGATCGTTATGAAGCTTTAGCTGATAAAGCAACAGTAAAAAGCACAGTATTGGCGACACGTTCAAATCAAATGGCTGAATGTATACCGTTTGGACAACCAATTTTAGTTGGTCATCATAGTGAAAAACGAGATAGAAACTTTCGTTCTAAAATTCACTCTATTATGGGTAAATCAGTTCAGGAAATGAAGAAAGCCGAATACTATCAAAATAAAGCTGATAGCGTAGGCAAGGGCGGTATTTCAAGTGACGACCCTAATGCAATAGAAAAACTTAAAAGCAAGCTTGAGAAGTTACAGCAGGCGCAGGAGTTAATGAAAAAGGCTAACAAGTTAATTAAAAAATTTCCCGAACACAATGCACGTTTAGAGGGATTAATTGAGCTAGGTTTTTCTAAAGAAAAAGCTATAGACGTATTAAATCCTAAATATGGCTCAATTGGTTTTGCAAGCTACTCACTTCAGAATAATAATGCAGAAATTAACCGATTGAAAAAGCGTATTGCAGAATTGCAAACACTTGAAAATAGAACTTCAAATGAAGTTGAGAACGATCTTTATAAATATACAGAATGCAAAATAGAAAATCGTTGCATGTTTATATTTGATGGTAAACCTACGGAGGAAATACGCCAAATTTTAAAAAGTAATGGTTTTAAATGGTCACCAAGTCGGGGCGCTTGGGTACGCCAGTTAAATGCAAATGGTATATACGCATCTAAACGAGTAATAAGCCTTATAGATCAATTATAGTAAAGTAAGCCCTGCGGGGCTTTCTTTGATTGTAAGTGAAAAAGTCGCCCGCAATTTTTTTGCGGGTGATATTCCAATGAAGCAAAAAAATTGCGGTTCATTGCGAATCAAATTTATGGATATGCAAAAAAGCATAGTCTTAACAGGTAAGAGCTAACATAAAGTTATTGAGGTCACTAATATGAATAATGCACAGTTCAAAATAGAATGCTTTAAGAATGGCTTATACAGTCGGGAACAGGTTATAGATTTTTATAATGTAGTCTATGAAGAAAATACAAAGTTCAATAAGCGTGATGCTCAATTATGGATGAATGGCAAAACTTCATATATCTATAAAATAGATCAAACAGCTATAGATATGATCAATATGTTAAATAAAATTAGAGCCGAACTAATTGCAGAAGAAAGCGAAAGAATCCAAAAAGGCAAACCAAGATACACTAAACTTTTTAAATCTGAAGTTGATTTATGGGCGGTACACAATGAACTTTTGAATCTACCATTAAACTTTTATAACTCAATATTGTTAGAGTTGAAAGTAACTGAATTAGATTACTATGAGAACATATAGCAAATGGAAAATTTTAATGAAAAACATTAAGTATAAATTTAAAATTCTGATGATAATTATTTTTACACTTGTAGGAATGTTGGCAGGGTATAACATTGGGAATTTTATAAGTAGCCACTGGTACAATGATCTTGGACAAACAAATCAAGGTTTTTACGAAATGATTAAAATATTTTTTAATGTAGCTTCAACTTTGCTATTCGGTACTGCCTGCTTATATATTTTTAAAGATGATATTAAAAACTAAACTCTAGGCGGTATCAATAGAGCAAAGTGTCTACTTTGCGAACTGAAGAAATATAAAAATTCTTCCCTCCCTGATTACCGTTGCAAGGTTCAAGCGAAGCCGACAAAATCTGTGATTTTGTCGAGCTGACCGCAGAACCGCAACTACTCCCCTTTGCCCCTAAGCGGGACTTACAAAGCAATCCCGCAGGGTTGCGACAAAATATAAGATATTTCAATTTTAGTCATTCAGCAGTAACACTTCCTGAATTATCAACTAAAGTGCTTTTTGATTTTTTTGCTTGTTCACGATCATTAATAAATTTGTCACCTGAAGCTTTCAAACTATCAAAATAACTTGGGTTATTTTTTGCATTTTCAATAGCACTTAAAAGCATCCCAGTGATAATGCCTTTATCTTCAGATGGGAAGTCTACCATTTCAAAAAGAGCGCCAATTGTAATAAGCTTGTGTTCACGTTTTTTTCGATCTTTAGCTTGTGCAACTTGGGCTTCTTTTTTTAAACCTGCAAGAAGTTTTTTTTCATCCTCCTTGATTTTTTCCAGTTCTAAACGAGCTTTATATTTTTTAAACTCATTTTTCATAATCCGTTCAAAAGAACTAATTTGCTGTTTCGTTGGCGTACCTGATTCAATGTTAGAAACTAAAGTTAAGATAATTTCTTCAGTTTGACTTTTGTTCTCAAGTTTTTTTAAACGATCAATTTCTTCAGTGACGAATTTTTTTTGATCTTCAGTAAATTTAAAATCCTCAATATTCATTTTCTCAATCCAAAAGTTATAAGGTGATCAAATAATATCACAATGAAAAATTAAAAAATCCACAAAAAATACAAAGCAACAAAAAACTATAAGAGTTCGCAAAGGCAATAGCACTGTCAATATTTTTCAGACTGAACGGAAGCCATAGGCTCACGGCTCATCTGAAAACATATTGATCAGCAAAAATCAAAAAAAACACACTAATCCTAAAGGGGGTGTAAACGAAGTGTCTACCCCCGATGACCCACTGGCGAAGTGTAGGGATTCATAAGGGAATTATTCCCTTATGTGGGGCTTGGGGTGAAACCCCATATCTATATAAAAATAAATTACAAAAAAAGCCAAAAATCAGCCCAAAAAACCGCTTTTAAAATCAATGCCTTGCATTGCTTTAAAATCGGACAAATGCAAGCATTTGTTTTGTCACTTGTAGCGAATATATAGAGAGGTTATCATGACTACAGCAGTAGGAATGCACGCTTACTCGTTTCTCTTACGAGAAACAAATATCTAAAAGCGAAAAAGGCAAAAATGGCTATCTATCACTTATCAGTTAAGAACGGAAATCAATACGGTTCTTCGGGAAGTCGAGGAGCAAGCCATTACGCCTATATAAATCGTGAAGGAAAATATAAAAGAGATGATTTAGAGTGCATTAAAAGTGGAAACTTGCCATCATGGGCAACTGATGCAAAACACTTTTGGAAGTCAGCAGATAAGAATGAAAGAATAAATGGTCGTATTTATAAAGAGTTAGAAATTTCATTACCTAGAGAACTGAATAAAGAACAAAGAGAAGAATTAGTACAGGAATTTGTAGAAAAAACATTAGGTGAAAACTTTACTTATTCTTATGCAATTCATAGTCCTTTAGCTAGTGACGGTGAACAGAACCCGCATGTTCATATTATGTTTTCTGAAAGAAAATTGGATGGAATAGAGCGTTCTGAAGTTCAGCATTTTAAACGCTATAATCCTGTAAATCCTGAAAAGGGCGGTGCTGTTAAACATCGTTTTTATAATTCTAAATTATTTGTGGTTGATACTCGATTAGACTGGGCTAACCATGTAAATGACTTTTGTGAAAAGCTAGGAATTGATGCACGTATTGATCATAGAAGCTTTAAAGAACAAGGCGTTGAACTGTCAAGCCAAAACTTTAGAGCTGATTATGTTAGCAGCCATAAATATCATATCAGTGAAAATATTAAGAAAATACGTCATCAAAATGGTGAGGTGATTATTGAGCGACCAAGTGAAGCAATCAAAGCCTTAACGTCAAACAAATCTGTATTTTCAGTGCGTGAATTAGAGCGTTTTTTAATGGCTCATACAGATGGTGAAGAACAATATTTAAAAGCTTACGAATCAGTAATAAATTGCCCTGATATGGCTACTTTGTATGGGAAAGATAAAGTCGTATTTTCCTCTAAAGAACTTGTTGGTATTGAAGAATCTATTTCAACATTTATCTATAATGCTAATGAAGAAAGTCGTATTCAGAAACCATTTAATCTAGTTGAGAAATTACCTTTAAATGCTGTACGAGTTGCTGAAACAAGAACATTTAATAGTGAGCAAGAAAAAGCATTCTATACCCTAACTTCTACTGATCGAATTACCTTGCTCAATGGTTCTGCGGGTACAGGTAAATCGTATGTTCTAAGTGCTGTTTCCGAAGCCTATAAAGATTCTGATTATCAAGTATACGGAATTGCATTGCAGGCAATTACAGCTAAAGCTATTGCTAATGACTGTAATATTCCAAGTAGTACAATTGCTTCTTTCTTATCTAAGTATGATAGCGGTAATTTAGAAATTAATAATAAAACTGTATTGATCTTAGATGAGGCAGGCATGGTCGGTTCAAGAGATATGCAGCGATTACTTATGCTTGTAGAAAAACACAATGCACAAATAAAATTAGTTGGTGATAGTTACCAGTTAAGTGCAGTAAGTGCGGGTCATGTATTTGCAAATATTCAAGATAACTTGGACAAGAAAAATATTGCTTCACTGGAAGATATACAACGTCAAAAAAATGCGAAAGAATCCGACAAGATGATTCAAGCATCTAAATATCTTTCTAAGCACCAAGTAGGAAAAGCAATAGATATTTATAAATCTATAAATATGGTTAATGAATATGAATCCCATGATTTAGCTTTGGCTAAAACTGTTAAGTCATGGAGTGATGATTCTAGTGAAAGTAAATTAATGCTTGCTCATTCTAATAGTGATGTAAACGAACTGAATAGAATGGCTAGAGCTTTACTTATTAAACAAGGAAAGCTTAATTCAGAAAGTGTTGCTTTGAAAAATTATCAAGGTGATATAGATATTTCTATCGGTGAAAAAATTGTATTTAAGCAAAACAATTCACAAATGAAAGTCAGTAATGGAGAACTAGCTGAAGTAATAGGTTTTGAAAAAGATAAATTTAATAGACCTAAAGCTATGATGGTACAGATGGAAAGTGATAGCAGACTTGTTAGAGTTGATTTAAAAGAATATGACCAGTTTAAACATGGCTATGCAAACACTATTCATTCATCGCAGGGTATGACTGTAGATAGTGCCTATATCATTGCTAGTGAAAATATGAATGCTAATTTAACTTATGTTGCTTTAACCCGACACAAACAAAATATTCAAATTAATTATAGTGCTTTAAGTTTTGCTACAAATGAAAAAGAAACTGTTAAAAATTCAGATGGTAAAATTTCTTACGACCATAATTACAAACCAGTAGAAAAAGAAATAACAGCTTTTGAAAACTTTAAAAAAGTAATTGGTCGTTCAGAAACTAAAGAGTTCTCTACAGATTTTACAGTTGTAGAATCTAAAGAAAATCTAATTAAGTCTTATCTAAATGATCATAGATTACATTTAGAAGATAAGCGGGAACTTTTTGGAATTAACAGTAAACTTTATTCATTAACCAGTGAAAATAAAACTTTCACTAAAGAAGAAATAGTTTCTGAAGTTAGAGCAAGTTTGAAATCTAAAGCTTTACTGGGTGACGAGATCGTTAAGTTTAACGGCAATATGAATATTGCAAAAGGTGAACTTGTGAAAATTACTAATGATTTTGAAATTAAAACAGGGCTATTTAGAAAAGCTACCTTTGAAAAAGGTACTGAATTAAAAGTTATTGATGCTTATATAGTTAAAGATAAGCCAGTAATGAAAGCACGAATTAGAAATGAAGAATACGAAATTCCTTTCAGCAAACTGAATCTTGAATATTCAGACAAATACTTTAACGAGTTTAAAGAACAGTCAAAAGCTAGATTTGATTCACGGCATAAAACTGAAGTTTACACAGAGTTTAGAGAACAACTTTTGAAGCAGAAAGCGAATGCACCAAAAGACAATTTGAATGCACCGAATCAGCGTATTAAGAACCCTAATACACCTAATAGAAATACACCTAAATATTAACTAAGGACTGTTTTATGAATAATTTTATAGTTAATGGAAATATAGTTAATCCTGAAGATGAAATATTGACTCAAGCTATTTTGCAAGAGTGTTATCAGAAAGGAACTAGACCTATTTGCGCTTGTTTACCACAAAAACATATTGAAATGTATATCGCTAAGATTGGCGATAATTTTGTTTTAAAGCGTATGCCCAACAGTGCAGATCAGCACGACTTTAGTTGCCTAAGCTATGAGCCACCTACTGAAATTTCAGGATTGGGTGAAGTCATGGGGGAAGCTATTAAGACAGATGAATCGGGGACAAGTGTTTTAAAGTTTGATTTCAGTTTGTCAAAAAGCAATTTATCAAAACAAGCGCCTACGCCTAGTGATACGCCCAAAGATACTGTGAAAGCTGAAACAACAAAGTTGACCTTAAAAGGGACGTTAGATTACTTGCTTGAAGAAGCTTTATTGAACCGTCACCAACCGAATATGAAGCATAATTGGTTTCAATTTCGCAAGGCATTAAAAATAGCCTTGAACGATAAAAAGAATAAAAAAGATGATTTAAGCGGATTGGTTTATATCCCTGAATATTACGACCAAACTAAACATAATGAGATTGAAGCCCGCAGAAAATCAGAGTTAGCAGACCTGAAAGTTAAAGGGAATAAACGCCCATTAAAAATATTTATTGGTGTGATTAAGTCTATTGATGATGCACGTTTTGATGGGGGTAGAATCATTCTAAAACATGCCCCTACATTGCATTTATTTATGGATGCAAAAATGTATAGCCAAGTTAATAAACGCTTTGAAGCAGAGCTGGAGCAAGCCCATTATCAAGATGATGTAAGCCTATTGGCGATTGGAACTTTTGGATTTGCAGACAGTGGCATTGCAAAGATTGAAGAAATAGCTCTAGTGCCTTTAAATCAAACTTGGCTACCATTTGAGAGTTTAGGTGAAAAAGAACTATTAGACACGCTCACAATGCAAAATAGATCATTTATTAAATGCCTGCGATATAACCTAAGTCCGAAAAGTCCAATTGCAAACGTATTGCTTACAGATACCAACCCACCAACGGCATTTTACTTGATCAATGATCAGACTGAAGATTCTTATATTGCTGAAGCAAAGGAATTGATTGCATCAAGTGAGTTCACTTCAATTCTGGTCAATGTAGATCGGGACGTTGTGGACATACCACCACCTGAAAATAAGCCATTGTTAGGCTATAACAATTACACTGACACCGCAGTTAATAATTAAGGATTCATACATGGATTACCAAGAACAGGAACAATTTAAAATTTTTACAGGCTTTGTCGCTTTTCTAATAGCTGTTTTTTGCTTTCTAGTATGGAAAGGTTCAAGTGCAGTGGGCTTAGACTTTGCAACTGGCATGAGGTCTAGTGTTGGTTTAATTGCTTTGGTAGTGGCGGTGTACTTCGCTATCAAATGGGATATACCTAAAGCTATACTTTTCCCTGCTGTAGCATTTTATTGGTTGTGTGCCTGTTCCCTGCATTGAATTACTACGCACTTGAAGCATCGGAAAAGTCATTTAATCATACGACTAATTTTTTAGGTCAACCAGTACAAGAATTTTCGGCAACTACAATAACCGTTATGTGGGGCATGTGGTATATGAAAGCTGTTTACATGATCATAGCGGGCTTAATTGGTTTTGGTTTACAACGTGCCTTATATCCTGAAGAAAACTATTTTTAAGCGATATTATGTAGCAACCGCACAATAATTATAACGATTTCAGCTTTGTGCCGATTAATACGATCTTCCTTACGACTTTTAGGTCGAATATAACCATTTACATATGCACCATCCATGTAAACCTCAACTGAGAGCGATTCATCGTTACGTTGCTCTATTAAAGTACGAGCCTTAGCCGATAATAGAAAATGTTGCTTAGATTCTTTTTTTATAAAATCACCCTATATAATTTTATACTCTGTACACGACAAATTTCACAGAACCCTTATCCTATCAGGCTTCTGCCTTCTTAAAATTGCCAAAATCTCCTTAAACTCTTCTTTTTTCCCAAAACCAATTAAACGCTGAATCGCCATTTGAACATAGTCTAAACCATAGCGAAATAAACTCATTGAGAGTCGTCCATGCTTCTTTATTTTTATCGCTTTTTTTTGATCATGTTGCCATTCACCCGTTAAGTAACACCAACAGAAGCTTATAGCTAACACCGCAATCAATTTTTTCACTCGTCTAGCGTCTGTCAAGCGCGTATTTTCAAGATTAAACCCGCGTCCTTTGAGACAACTGAATAAGGTTTCAATTTCCCAGCGTAATGCATAATCCTGAATAGCATTGGCATTAAACTGAGGAGAAACGACGAGTAAAAGCTCTCCATTTTCTAACTGTAGTGCACTTATATATAGTTTCACCCGACCAACCAAAATCCGTCGTTTACGACATTCAATTTGACCAACTTGAAGATGGCGAAATAAATCACTAATTTTATGATTCTTTCCTAAATGATTGGTGACAATGAAGTTTTTTTAACACGAATGCAGAAGTTGATGTCTTGTTCAATTAACCATGTAAACCACTGCTCACCGATAAACTCTCTGTCTGCGAACACATTCACAATACGGTCTTTACCAAAAATGGCTATAAAGCGTTGAATCAAAGCAATGCGCTCTTTCGTATCTGAATTTCCACGTTTATTAAGTAATGTCCAAAGGATAGGTATCGCTATTCCACGATAAACGATCGCAAGCATCAGGATATTAATATTTCGTTTTCCCCATTTCCAATTGGTTCTATCTAAAGTCAGTTGCACTTTGTCGAATGAAAACATATTGAAAATCAACTGAGAAATTTGACGATAATCAAAATACTGACCTGCAAAGAAGCGCTGCATACGTCGATAAAATGATTGTGGTAAGCACTTGATGGGCAAGGCTTTAGATGCAGAAGAAAGATTACATGTTTGCTTTAAAATAATCACAAGCATGATGAGCGCAAAGCACTTTAAATGTGACTTGTTCCATTTTAGATATTTGTTTAAGATAAGATATAGCTCATTGAGATGTGTCATAGTATTCGTCGTTAGAAAACAATTATTATGACATTATTTCAATGAGTTATCTATTTTTGTCGTGTACAGAGTTGAATGTTGATGAATTGAAAAAAGGCGCATTATGCAATTTCGGTTTCAACTTAAACTTGGCATTATGCAGATAAATTATTTTGAGTGAGAGTCACATGGCACAAGGACTATTGGCTGGAAAGCGTTTTTTAGTAGCGGGTATTGCAAGTAAATTATCAATTGCATTTGGTATTGCTCAAGCACTTCACCGTGAAGGTGCGGAACTTGCGTTTACATATCCAAATGAAAAACTGAAAAAACGTGTAGATGAATTTGCAGCACAATTTGGCTCAACGATTGTTCTACCATGTGATGTGGCTGTCGATGCTGAAATTGAACAAACTTTTGTTGAATTGGCAAAACACTGGGATGGTTTAGACGGTGTGGTGCATTCGATTGGTTTTGCACCAGCACATACATTAGATGGTGACTTTACCGATGTGACAGATCGTGATGGTTTTAAAATTGCGCATGACATTAGTGCCTATAGCTTCGTTGCGATGGCACGTGCGGCAAAACCGTTATTACAAGTGCGCCAAGGCTGTTTATTGACTTTGACGTATCAAGGTTCTGAGCGTGTAATGCCAAACTACAATGTGACGGGTATGGCGAAAGCATCATTAGAAGCGGGCGTACGTTACTTGGCTTCTAGCTTGGGTGCAGAAGGGATTCGTGTGAATGCGATTTCAGCTGGTCCGATCCGTACTTTGGCGGCATCAGGTATTAAATCGTTCCGTAAAATGCTAGACGTAAACGAAAAAATTTCACCACTTAAACGTAATGTGACCATTGAAGATGTGGGGAATGCTGCATTATTCCTTTGCTCACCTTGGGCAAATGGTATTACGGGTGAAATCATGTATGTCGATGCAGGTTTCAATACTGTGGGGATGAGCCCAGACTTGATGCTCGATGACTAATTAGATTGATTCAAATCATATGACAAAGCCGCTTTTATAGCGGCTTTGTTTTTCAAGATTGTGAGATCTTCAAATTATAAAGTTGGGGTTAAGGCGGCGCGAAGCGTCCGCCTTAAATGAGTTGTTAGATTACTTTGTTGTACCCACAGTGCGATAGTTGCAGCACACGCAAAATTGAATCGAATCCTGAATATCAGGAATGGGGCAGAGATTATCAACTGCCGACTTATATTACCGATAACCTTTCAAAGACATTGCGAGATTATCAGGAAGTTGCCATCAAGCACTTTATTTGGCTATTTGAGCAAGACCACAATCAAGCAAAGCACTTACTGTTCAATATGGCGACAGGTACAGGTAAGACGCTCACAATGGCTGCTGCTATTCTGTATCTATATCAAAAAGGCTACCGCAATTTTGTATTCTTGGTACACCAATTGCAAATTAAAAATCAGGCGGTAAAAAACTTCACCGATTATAAATTTGCCAAATATCTATTTAATCCGAAAGGGGTTAAATTAAACGGTAAAACCATTAATATTCGTGCAATTGATCGGTTTCAGGATGCCCAAAAAGATGCGATTAACTTCATGTTTTTCAGCACCGCACTTTTATACAACCGCCTAACAGAAGACAAGGAAAATAGCTTAACTGCTCAGGATTTTGCGGATAATGCTGTTGTTGTGATTGCGGATGAAGCACACCGTTTAAACGTGGATACACGCAAAAAACTCAAGAAAACTGAAGAAGAAGATATTCGTAATTGGGAAACGGCAGTTCAATCGGCAATCTATGCTCGTCCTGATAATTTACTGTTAGAGTTTACCGCTACCGTAGATTTAGAAAATCCACTCATCCATAAAAAATACCGTGATAAGTTGATTCATCGTTACGATTTTCTGCAATTTAACAAAGATGGGTACAGCAAAGAAGTCGGCTTTCTTTATAACGAAGAAACACAGATTGAAGATCAAAAGCGGTTATTGGTCATCAATGCAGTCGTGATGAGTGAGTACCGCAGATTACTCGCTGAACGAGAAATGAATGTTCAGGTTAATCCCATTATTTTGATTAAATCAACCAAAATTGCCAAAAGTGAAGAAGATCGAGATTTTTTCCATAAGGTGATCAGCTCACTAAAAGTAAGTGATTTAGATCATTTAAAAAAATTAGGTGTAGGCACACAGCAATCGCTCGTAGAAATAGATCGAAACCGCTTTATTAATCAAATGTTTAGTTGGCTTGGTTCACGAAAATCAGGGTTGTTATCCTCCCAAGACCCTGATGGCTTAAATGCGTTTATTGCTGAAATTAAAATGCGTTTCCGTGAAGATAACAGCATGACGTATAACAGTCAAAAAAAAGAAAAAGCGGATTTACTCCCACTACTCGATAGTCCAAGAAACGTGATTCGAGCAATTTTTTCTGTCAACGCACTGAATGAGGGTTGGGATGTACTCAGCCTATTTGACATTATTCATTTTGATATTTCAGAATCTAAAAAAGTATCGCTACAAGATATTCAGCTTATTGGTCGTGGTGCAAGGTTGTGTCCATATAAATTACCGAGATCCTATAAGATTTCTCAAAATGGTGGGCTGTTTGATGAAGAACATAGTTATGAGTTCGACCCATTCAAGCGTAAATTTGATAATGCACCGTATGAGCATGGGCGTATTTTAGAAACTTTCTTCTACCACTTTGTTAAAACAGGGACTTTTTTAGATAACCTACAATATGCCTTACTTGATGAAGGTATTGTCAATAAGAGCATGGAAAAACGGACGATTAAGCTCAAGTCTGAATTTCTCAACAGTGAAACCTATAAAAAAGGTTTTGTATTGGTCAATCAACAGTTATACCGCAGTAAAACAACGGATACGGAGATTGATGCCACTTTTAAAAGGGAAATCAAAGCCAGTACCTACCGACTTTATACAAGAAGTTTAACGGATAAAGAGCAAAATAATATTCAGGCAGGGATTCAGTATAAAACCATTCATTTAACCGATGAATACTTTTCCCCGTTAATTATCCGCAAGGCATTAATGTCAGCAGAAAACAATTTCTTTCGATTTAATAATCTGAAAAATCACATTGTTGGGATAAAAAGTATTGATGAATTGATCGAAAAGTATCTACCTTTATATGAAATTAAATATTCGTATTCAGAAGGTAAGGACATTAACCAACTTGAAGCGCATGAAAAACTGCAATTATTGGTCGGTGTGATTTTACCCGAAGTGCGTAAAGCCATAGATCGGCACATGCCACAGATTACAGGAAGTCATATTTTTAGACCTAAATCACTATCCTCCATCTTTCAGCAAGAAAAGAACATCTACTTGGTTTCGTTCCCTATCCAAGATTCAGATGGTGAAACGAGTGATCATGCACCTGATGAACGTGCAAAACCACAGTCAAGCCATGACAACCCCGATCTACAGTTTGATGTTGAAACTGCCGATTGGTACGCCTACAGTGAAAACTATGGCACAAGTGAAGAAAAACGCTTTGTTAAGTTTGTTGCAACTCAAATTGACGAGCTTAAATCACGCTACAAGGGTGCAGAGATTTACCTGATACGGAATGAACTCGATTATTGGTTGTTTAGCCCTAAAGATGGTCGTAGATTCAGCCCTGACTACATGCTGATCATTAATGATGCTGAAAATAGTGAAATGTACTATCAATGCTTAATTGAGCCTAAAGGTGGTCATTTGCTTGAAAAGGATACTTGGAAAGAGGAAGTATTGATTAGTTTGGATGATGAAAGCCAAATTGTTTTTGATGCAGATCAAGATGATTCACAAAACTATGTTGAGTTCTTAAATGAAGTTAAAGAGCATGGTTATAAGGAAGTTAAATGTTTAGGCTTCAAATTCTACAATACCGAACCACGATCTGAATCAGATTTTGCTATTGATTTTCACAATAGGATGCCGAGTTAATCTAGGTTTCTCACTGTAACCTGCTGATTATTATCTTTTTGTGAAGTTGCTACATAATATTTTTTTTAAGATCATTGAATAAAAAAGCCAGCTCTATACTGGCTTTTTTATTGCTTAAAATTATATTCCGATGCTTGGTCAAAACTGCAAGTATGCAGTCTTGACCAGGCATCTACTTTATTCAAAAGATTTAGTAAGTTACTAAAGCTATTTTTTTGTCAAAAAGGTCAATCAGATTGTAGATCAATTTGCTTTGAATACTTATTCCTATATCGAGTTAAAGTCATATAGGACACACCATAATCTTTAGCTATTTGAGTAAAAGAGTATGAATCATCCTTGTTTTTAAGGGTCTGAATTAACTCATTTAATTTTTCACCTTCAATAGCAGGCGATCTTCCCTTGTATTTACCTTTCTTTTTTTTGGCTAACTTTATGCCTTCAGCTTGATTCTCTTTGAGTATCCCTCTTTCCAGTTCAGCTACAGCGCCTAAAACATGAAGTTGGAACTTGTCAAATTTGTCATCGGAATTGGGGGTGAAGTTCAGATTGTTTTTAATAATAGCTACTGATACGCCTTTGCTGTTTAGTTTCTGAATGATGGTCACAAGATCAATTAAACTTCGTGCCAGTCTAAAAACATCATGTGCGTACACAATATCGCCAGTACGGACATAATCGAGCATTTCCTGAAGTGCAGGGCGCTTGGCAGTTTTTCCGCTAAAGTGATCAATGAAAACTTTATCTAATTTAAATGGTAAATCGTGAAGCTGTCTTTCAGGGTTTTGGTCTTTGGTTGATACACGAACATAACCCACCCTTTGAAAAGGCGTGTTGTTAATTTGATCTTCAATATCTAAATTATCTGTTTTCATTTTGACTCTAACAAAACTCTATAACCTCAATGTTATATCACATTAGATTAACAAAATAACCCTATTGTTATAGGGTTTTTGGGGGGTATTACTGTATAACAATAGGGTATACCCTATAGTGGTATTTTCTAAAAAATCTGAATTTTTAAGAATTGAAAAAACAGGTGAAAAATGGACGTAAAAATAGTTAGCAGTTTAACTAGCAGCCTACTGATTGCTAAAGATGATTTTGTCGAACAGGACGGCTATATAGATAAAAAGATTAAAGTAAGTGGTAAGCTCAATTTAGTATTGTTTCGTCAGAGCCGAGATTGCCTTGAGCTAATTAATGTTACTGAAAATGAAATGATGCTCGTAAAGCAGGTTACAGATCATGACCCACAACAGTCAGAAGATATTGCCTTGCAAATTTATAGTGAAGTTAAAGAGCAATTATTAAATCTTGAAAATAAGATTGTGGACGATCAAGGAGCATACAAAACTAGCGAAGTTAAGAACTTCAATAATCAAGCTGATGAAGCCCAGTTAAGCCGTAAGGAATTAGAGTTAGATAAGCACGAAATAACTAAACAAGTCCGAATACAGCTAAAAATAGAAGGTAAATTGGGTGCGGATTTTGCTAAGTCTGCAAATGGGCTATCAGTTGCTCAAGGTGACTATATCAAGCTGAATGAAGCCTACAGTCAAAAAGACGGCTTATTCAAAAGCACCAATTTACCTAAAGACGCTGAAATTAAAATTACAGGTCAAACTACTAAAAAAGGTGAAACCTATGCGACAGGGATTTATAGCAAATCGAATGTATAGTTAAAAATTAGAGAAGTAAAAGCCCGCTATGGTGATCAGTATGTAAAACGCTATATGAACAATCCTGAAGTGAAACAGGTTGTAGATCAAAAGGTGACAGCGCAGCAGAAAACATTTAAATCTTTATCTGCTTCAAGGATACATGAACTAAGCCAGTCAAACCCAAAGCAAGATAAGCCCACTTCAGGCATGAAAATTTAATATTGCAGCAGAAAAGAATAAAAAAAGCTTATTTAGTTCACCATAGAACCGTTTTAGCATGTATGGACTTGCAACTTCATTGCTTGGTCCATACTTTGCCAAAACTCTTACAGGGAAAGATCATATTTCGATGCTTGGTTAAGACTGCAAGTGTGCAGTCTTAACCAAGCATCTACTTTATTAAATAAATTAAAGGGATTGGGAGGGGAAAAGGTTATCAATAGTTAGGGTTTTTTTGGCGTAAAATCTTCAATTCTTCTTTGCTAATCACTTCGTTATTAACGATCTTGCTTTCAATTGAGTTGATTTTATCGTTTGAATTTACGGCTTTAATATAGTCTAAATCAGCTTGGCTAAGTTCAGGCATGATTTCACTAGCTTGATAAATGACTACAGGTTTTTTGACTGGTTCAGATTGAATCTCTTTTGTTGAGTTCTTAGCTTCAGGGGCTTTTAAAGTTTTTTGCGTAGTTGTGACCGTATTTATTAAAGGGCTTTCAGGTGCTTTAGAAACTGATACGGTTTTACCATCGGTTTTAACCTCTATTTCGCCTTTTTTAGTGGTCAGTGATGTATGCTTAATTTCTATAGCAACTGGCGTTTTTGTGCCATTCTGTGTTGTTTCAGCGTATGTATTGAAAGCGATTAGGGCTAATACAGGGATTATGATTTTTTTCATGGATAATCCTAAAATTTAGACAAAAAAAGCTAACAATCTGAATTGTTAGCTTGTGATGAAATTAGTTACCGAACCACGATTTAAAGCTTTGTGTACTGGTCACACCGCTTGAAGCATTGTTAGATGCTAGGTTAGTTTGAACAGCAGATAATTTAGCACCAATCGAGTTGATATAACCTTGTTCAATAGCAATCGCATTCGCTAAGTCTTGAGCTTCTTTAATATTGCGGGTCGAGTTAATTTTGTTCTTTAGTGTGGTTAAGTTTGCGACATGCTCATTTAAAGCATTGTATGAAGCGTCACTGAAAGCAAAGCCAGTCTTAACCGTATTGTAGCTTCGTTTGTATTGATCATTGCCTAGCAATTGATTCATACCATCTGAACCAATGGTAGTAAGCACTTTGTCATAAGTCTTTTGAGCATTACCAAATGAGCCAGTTTTTTGATTGGCTACAACGTCTTGCCAAGAGCCTGAAACAACGTCTTGTACATTCTTAACGCCTGAAGTTCCGATACCACTATTACCAGTTGTACTTTCGTACTGTTTCTTCATGATCTCGTATTGTTGTTGCATTTGAACCAATTGTTTGACCATATTTGCAACGGCTGTCGGGTCGAATACAACGTCCCAAGCGTTTGCTGTATTAGCAGTAAAGGCTAAAGCAAAAGCTACAGCCGACATTTTTATTTTAGTCATTTTCATGATTTCATCCTTTCGTTAAATTCGTGTACCCACTGGGAGTAGGTCAAGTTTTCATCCTTACTCAATATTTCCTCAAGAATATTGTGTCTTAACTCATTGCCTGAAAGTATCGGGATAATTTCAGACATATTGCTTAAATCTAATTTGCTAATAACTGAATCATGCGAGTTTTTAATCATAAATTGGCGTAAATAAGGCGGTGTATTCACAACCCAATCAAATTCTGCTTGAGTACAGCCTAAGCCATTATTTTTGTCATTACCCATATATGTAGCGACATTCGCTTTATCATTTGGCAATAGAATTGATGTTTTAAACTGCCCGATCAGATCGTCATCTCTTGTAATGACTTCAGGCGTTGGCGTAACAAAGATCATCATACCGTTACGTCTACGGTACGTGGTTAGCATGATTTTAAGCCATGCTAAGTTAATCGGATTGCTGATATATCTTTGACCTTCTTCGACAACAACAATAAAGGGCTTGCCCTCAGACATGGATATATCAATTTGATGGAAGATATACATAGACATAGCGCCTAACACCACATCATTATCAATGACATTTTTCATTTCATAGCCGAAAATTCGAGCGCCATCAATTGAGAAATTGTCACTTTCATTGTCAAAAATATTGGCATAAACCCCATCATTAACCCATTTTGACATGCGTTCAGCCATGTTGTTATCTTCAGCCATACCAAACAAGCCAATAAAGTTTCTAAGCCGTCTAAGGTGCTTTTCATAGCTGTAAACAGCATCTACAACGTCTTTGATCTTGTTTTCTTCAGCAGTGCTTAAAGGCTTTGGATTACCATTATCGTTGTAGTCTTGAGCCATAAAAGAAAATAGATTTCTTAGAAATAAACGGTTTTGTTCCGTGTCATCTAACTGCAATGGATTCCAACCAGTTTTAACCATTTCACTTAAAACAGTATGTCGCCCACCCATGCTTTTAATCCAAACTGAAGCTGAATACTCAAAATCAAAATGAAAAATATAAGGCTTAAACTTATCTGAAGCAGTCAGAAGCGTATTAATTACAGTAGTCTTACCGCCACCAGTACCAGTCGTGATACGAGTATGACCTACATCATGTTCATGGAAATTGAAGTAGTAAGGCGTATTACTTGTCGTTTTAAGCTGAATAACATTCTCACCCCAATGGTTGCCATCTTTTTTGCCAGTAGAACTATTGTGCATACTGGCAAAGCCCGCAAAGTTAGTCGTGTTAATAGTTGCGGGTCTTTGGAGTAAGTGATAGTTGCCAATCAACATAGAGTAAAAAGTAGGTTCAGAAATTAAATCTTCTTTTTTAGGTATCATGTGATTGCGCTGAAATGCCCCGCTAGTTTTCTGCATTGCTTCTTTAAATTCAGATGGGGTCTTAGAGGTAACTAAAACATTTAGTGAATAAATGCCGTTTAAAATGCGCCCTGAAGCTAAGTCATCAATTGCTTGGTTGATTGCTTCAATTTGTGATTCTGACTTGTCTTGAGCATTCTTTAATTGGTTCTGACGAGTTGTACTCATGCTGATAGATTTGCGTCTGTCCATCATCATGAAAGTTTGAGCAATAATTAAAGGATGATCAACTTTTAGAAATTCATCTAACATGGTGTGATCGCTACCCTCTGGATAGCTAGGAGTAGGTAAACTATAGATTGCCCCTGCCGTTAATTCACCGCTTGGGTGATAGAATTTAATAGTTCCATCGGGTGCAAAAACTCTACGTGTATAGCCTAAGTAGTTTCTAATTTCAGTTGGATGAAGTGGGATTTCTGCTTTTTCTAAGTTCAATAAATAACCGAGAAAATTCACTGTTTCAGAATATAAAACGCTATCTTTTGAATAAGTGCTTAACTGTCTTGGGTTCGCATCTTGCAGATACTCTTTAAACATACTTACTGCATTATTTAATTCTGCAATCATTTGTTCTTCATTATCACTTCTGAAAAACAAATTTTTAAGACGAGTTAAAGGCGGGTCACTTGGGTTAGATTTTCGGACAAGCAACGACACATAAATATCATTTTGAAACATGCGTTCATTAGATAGTTTTTCATAATATTTTTGGTTAAAACTATCTGAAAATTCATTACCGTTTGCAGGCGGTATTTCGGTTTTAACTTCGTGACGATCATAATAAACGCTAACAACAAAACGAGAGCCAAGTTGTTTAAACATATCTGCACGATATTTTTTTAAAGTCTTTAATTGAGCATAGCTTTTAGTTTCATACGGAAAGCCAGTAATTTTTAAAACCGTAAAAATATCACCATTAACTAGCTTAATATCATGTTCATTGATTGGGCTTAGATAAGGTAAATTCTTGATTTCCATTTGTTCAGCACCCGCTAATTTCTTTTGACTATATTCAATATTTTTATCGTCAGCTTTTGCGTGAGAATCAAAACTATAGCCACCAAAAACTTTAGTTCGCTGTAGTCTACGTTTGATCGAAAACCATAAATATTGAATCCCTCTATCTTCTTGGTAGGTCACTACAACCAACAATAAATACATTATTCCCGATATTATTAATCCTAATTTTAGGTTGCCAATTAGTGCTAAAAAGCACGTAGCAAAACCACAAATTAGGAAAAAGTAAGTGAAAATATCTACAGGTATATTTGCCACCCTTGCAGTTCGGGCAAGACCCGCAAACAGCAAGTCTTTTTCTTCGTTTTTTTCAGTGGTTTTGCTCATGGCTCACCTATTTAGTTAAAGAAGAAATTACCAAGATCAGGGGCAACGAAAACAAGGATACCTGCAACGATTAAGCCGACACCCCAACGCTTAACTTTTTCATTACCACCGCCAAGCATTGTGATTGCCAAACAAATAACACCAGTCACGAAAGCGACTGCTGCGATAATGACTAATTCATCATTAAATTGGTTAAGCTTTTGAGCAAATTTTTGACCAAACGCAGCATTTGCCAATTGAGCATAAAAAACAGCAAATAAGACAATTGCGTATTGCTTAGGATTGAGTTTATTTAAAAGATTCATGATCTATTCCTTAAAATACTTGGACGTATTGCCCTTTGTTAAGAGTTTGAACAAACGATGCTTGTTGCACGTTTGGTTGATTGCTTGGTTGATTATTTACACGCAGGCGCACAGGTTTAGATTGTGCTGAATAGCTATTGTTTTCTGTGCTTTGGTTTTGACTTGCGGAGTATTGCGGGTACTGATTTTGTTGCCATGAAGCGAGAACTAGAATGTCACTTTTTCGACTAGCTTCAGTAGGGTTATTATTTGCAGTGTAAGTTTTAAATGAACCACCCCCATCTAGTGTTTGGTATTTACTGGATACAAGGCGTACATAGTTTTGTGTTTCACGGTAAGGGGGAATACCCCCAAACTTTTCAACTGCCCCATGCCCTGCATTGTATCCAGCAATCATTTTTGTAAGATCGCCATTAAATCTTTTATTCAGGAAAGCGAGATAACGAGTACCCGCAATAATAGACTGTTCAGGTTCATATAATCGGCTAGGGTCTACACCCATTAAACGAGCTGTAGAGGGAATGACTTGCATCAAACCCCTAGCATCTTTATGTGATCGAGCATTTGGCTTAAAGGCGCTTTCTCTTGCCATAATTGCCGTTACTAAATTAGGGTCTAAGCCATTGGCTACAGAATGTTTGAGAATAAGATCATCATAAGGTGACGCATATACAAACAGTGGCGTACTGCAAGCTAAACCGATTATAAGTTTTTTAAACATTGTCATTATTCCTTATAGAGTTATAACAGTATAACTCTACTAGCTTAATCAATAAATGGTCTATTTGAAAATTTATGTTTCTCTTTAAAGAACTGGTCTAAAGCGATAAGATAAATTAAGTTTTTGGTAAGTCTGCGGTTCTTAAATTCTTCAGGAACTTTTAATTCACCACGCTTATATCTCAAAAAATGTTCGTCCATTTCTGCGAAAAATTCATCACTTACATAAAGTTGTTCACGTTTCATAAATTGTCCCTAAGTATCTACACAGCTAAAAAAGAATCCGAAACTTTAGCATAGGTACGGTACTTCATCGTTACTAAAGTGGGGGGGTAATGTCCTGAAAACTTCATATAAAAGTGCAGGGGTTTAAGACTGCTTATTTCTTCAGCTTTAACTACATTTTCTTTTTCTTTTACAAGTTCAGGTCTTGAATCTTTATTTGCAGATTTCATTTTCCTTAATACTTCAATTGCACCGAAAGCTTTTTCATATTCTTGGGGTGTATAAGTGTCTTGAGAGTTGACAGCACAGACACCAAAAGAAGAAAAACAACCACGTAGCGTAATAGAGAATTTTTCTCCATAGATCGTGATTAATTGAGCCAGACTTTGAATGCCTGCTAAAGCAATAAGTCTATGTTTACGTCCTTTAGTTAATACGGCTTCGAGATACGATAAACGGTTCAAAGAGCCGAGTTCATCTAGGCAGAATATAAAATCAGAATAGTTATCAAAGTCAGATAATAAAGAACTACAAATAACGTCAGTCGCACAGCTAACTAATGGTTGTAATGCAGTTAATTGATCTTCACGCCAAGTAATAAAAATGTTGCCAGTACCATGCTTTAAATAATCCCTAAACGAAAAATCACCAATTTTAGAATGAGTGTGAGGGCTTAAATATGTAGTAACAATACTGCGTAAAGTACCGACTAATTCAGAGTTGCCAAGTAAGCTGTAAGCTTGAGTACCTACTAAAAACTCTTTGAGTTTATCGTCACTTGAAATTAATAAAATTTCTAAAAATTGTTGTGTCTGCTGTTCTCTAGTAAGTTCATTCATTTCTAAAACTTGGGTCATGGCAGACTTAACAATAGTACGAGCCATCGTATTAAAATTTTCGTGATTTGCGTCTGAAGATTTAGGAATGATTGTCATTGAATATGTTTCAATGTCATAAGAATTTTGTACTTCATTAATCACTGACCAATGGACTGATCGAGCATCGAAAGGGTTGAAAATAACATCACCTTTCTTAGCAAATAAACTTGCGTAAGTTCCGTTAGGGTCAACCACAATTAAGCGGGTTTTACTGCGAGAATCAGCAACACAAGAATCTAAAAAATCACTGATTGAAACTGACTTACCTTGACCAGTACCACCAGTTAAAAGGAAGTGTTTATATTTTAAATCTTTGGGAACAGGCATACCGCAAAAACGGATTTGGTAATCTTTTTCTTTGGTCATTCTTCTTAATTTGAATGGGCTTACTAATTGCAAGCCCCGAAGAACACGAACGTATCTTTCGCCCCCAAAAGGTGTTTTATTGTTTTGAAAATAAAACCAAGCCAAAGCACTACTAATAACCAAAGCCAACAGCAATATTAAAACGTATAAAGGCGTTTTAAACGTCAATGGAATTGCATAAAGAATAGCTTGGACTTTATGATCTTTTGGGATAATAAAAAACTTCGGTAAAAAAATAGCCCATGTTGTAATCACAGTGATTACAACAGCTAAAACAGCGTGACCGAAAATTTTTTGCGATTGATCATTCATTTTACTGTCCCCAAGAACTTTTGAACGGCTTGATGGGAAGCGACCTTATAAGAATCCATGCTTGACTGCATCATGAGCATGTTAGCTTTAAGCTTCGCTTGATTGGCTACCAACATACTGTTTTCAATAGCAAGGGCATTAGCCAAGTCTTTTGATTGCTTTAACGTATTGGTACTTACTTGAGCCAACGACTTTAGGTTTTGCATATTACAATTTACTTGTGTCCAAGCTACTTCAGCGTCTACATAAGCTGTGTTTACACGGCTTGCAGTTATGTTTTGAATCTGTGCCAATTCCTTGCTTGCATATACACCAGTATTGGTCGCAATTTGACGTTGCAATTCGTTGTAGGCGTTTTGCTCTTTAGGTGTATTGAAAATATTAGTCGGTTGAGCATCAAAGCCATTAGGCAATTCAAAGCCTGCAATTTGCATCACATTGGTAAGAAGTCCTAGCCCTGCAAGCCCTTTAGTCACACTGTCATATTGCCCTTTCAAGACTTGAATCTGCTTCATTAATTCTTGAACTTGTAGAACTGCATCGGCATTTTTTGTCGGGTCAAAAACTGTTTTACCTACGCCACCAGTTACAGGGGGAACAGGCGGTAGGTTGATAGGTGAATCAATATCAACTTGTTCTGCTTCAGGTAGCTTTACAGGCTTACATGCGCTTTGTGTTTCTAGCTTGGCTTGTATCTTCTTCTGATTACTGTTTTCTATGCCAGTCGTTGCAGGCTTGCCACCTGAAGTAGTCCCGCCTTTAATTACGTTGCCACTAAAATATGAACCAGTACCGCCATAGTTTCTATAAAACTGGGCGATCTTAGGCACATAGTCTTGCGTTTCTTTAGGCATAACTTTTTTATTACCTTTCAGATACGAACGTAAATTACCCATACCCCAGTTATAGGCATAGAGTGCATGGGGCATGTTGCCGAATTGCTGATTTAATTGCTTCAGGTAACGAGTACCCGCATTAACATTCTGTGTCGGGTCATTGGGATTGGTAACGCCCAAAGAACGAGCCGTTGCGGGCATAAGTTGCATTAAACCTTGAGCGCCTACGCCTGATTTAGCAGTATTGTTATGCGAAGATTCTTTTTGAATTACTGCATGAATTAAAAGCGGGTCATATCCATATTTAGCTGAAGCTGAAGTCACAATATCGTTGTAAGGTAAATTTGAAGCAATAGTTGCCCCGCTTAAACCTACCAGTACCAGTAGCGATAGTTTTTTTAATTTCATTTTCATTATTCCTCTACCGCAACGAGGACAGTTTAACCAGGAACTACGTTACCTGTTTAAACTTGGCCCGTTGCTATTTCATCACTTAGCCACAGCCAAACGGTTAGCTAGATCAACTAAGGTTTTATAGTGTGAGCCTTGTTCACCCATTGATAACTCATAGCACCCGCCATTTGCTTGAACTCGCATGAAGTCGTGAGCTTGGCTTGTATTGTCAGAAATGGTCGGAGATACAAACAATGCTTTTGCGTTAGGGATGCTTACTGGCAATTCACCAAATAACCCCACTTCTTGCGGTACACAAGCAGGGTCAATGCTGTAATAAACTTTAAGATCGGCACATGCTTCGTTTTGGCAACTGGCATCACTTGAAAATTTATAAGTGACATAGTTCCCTTGATTGGGAGCTTCAGGCACATAAGTTAATTTATTGCTTTGAGCAAATGACTGAAGAACTTGGGTAAATGT
The DNA here is from genome assembly GCF_001696605.3 of Acinetobacter wuhouensis. Classification (NCBI taxonomy): domain Bacteria; kingdom Pseudomonadati; phylum Pseudomonadota; class Gammaproteobacteria; order Moraxellales; family Moraxellaceae; genus Acinetobacter; species Acinetobacter wuhouensis. The sequence continues at coordinate 32,307 of NZ_CP031709.1, forward strand.
CTGCGGTAACTGTGCTTCAGCAGACAAACTAATTAAGGCGCAAAGAGCAATAGTTGTTTTTTTCATGGCTTAGTCCTTTTTAAATTTGTATGCTTGGCTTGGGTTATCAACATCGGTCAGAGTAATAACACCGCCCTTTTGTTCCATTAAGAAAGCGTCTTGATTGTTATATTGAACAACCATTTTTTTATCTTTCTCTACAGCCGATAATGCAACATCACCCCATGAGTTTTTTAAGGTAACTTGAGTACCTTTATTGGCAACGATAAGCCCGCTACTCATGCCTTGTTCTTTCTCAAATGCTGTTTGATCAATACGATTGTATTGTCCGTCCAAGCCCTTAGATGAGCAGGCAACACTAGCTAAACTAAGCAACGCTAGAAAGATGTGTTTTTTCATTTTTGAAATCCTCATAAGCTTTAAAATAAATAGCTGAACAGCCATAACCGCCTGTTTCTGTTCTTCCAAGTTGAACAATAATGTCTACACTTTGTTTAACAAAAGATTTAACTTGGTCACTGGTTAATGTAGTGCCTGCCATAAGAACCATAAGCGTTAAACGCTCAATAGCATTAAGTGGGTCATTGGCATGTAATGTCGCAATTGAACCGCCATGCCCTGAAGAAATTAGGTTTAAATAAGTGAATGCTTCAGCACCTCGAATCTCACCCAGTAAAATGCGTTTTGGATACAAACGCAGGCAAGCTTCCATTAATGACTGTGCATCGACTTTAGCTTTACCCTGTCCACCTCTTGAATAATAAAGTTGCAACGTATTTTCATGCGGAGGGCGTAACTCCTTAGCATCTTCAATAGTGATTAGTCGTTCGCCCAGTGGTATGCAGTCATGAATAATGGAGTTAAAAAAAGTTGTTTTTCCTGAACCTGTACCCGCAGAAATAATGATATTTTTTTCATAACCCACCGCTTTACGAATGAACTCATGAAAGTTTCGGGCTTCGTATAAATCGAATAGCTCTTGATCTTTTGCAGTGATTTTTGCAAATGGTTCAACAGAATTTAAAACTTCCTCATAAGCTGAAAATGGCAGACTTAAAATACTTGGTTTACGAATAGATAAGCCGATCGACCCGCCAGTTACGGCAGGGTCACGGACAAATTGAATACGGAAAAATAAACCCTCATGTTGCGGTGATGCAATTTGAGCAGAAAGCAAAGGCTGTGCTTCTGAAATTGTTTGATTGGTTTCAGTGGCAATGCCTTCGGCTAATCGCTTCAAAAGCGCATAGGTAAGGTTAGGATTCTCTTTTTTAATCATGTCCCTTGTACCTTTCATAGCAATGAAATATTCCAAAGGCTTATTAACTGAAATTTCAGTAATTTGATCATTATCAAGATCATCACCAAAAGCTTTTTTCAAATCTTCAAGTACAAGGATTGACATAATTAAGCGCCTTTCTTATTGGTTTAAAATAGTTGAAAAGTCCAAGTCTTTAGCAACTAGAACTTTAATGCGTGTGCCGTGAGCGACTGTAATAGTCGGAGGAATTGACAAGTTACGTTGTAGAACACGGTCAGCTTGATTGCCGAATGAGTTTGCAACTTCAGTACGATAAGTCTGTGAAGCATTGTTTTGGTCGCTACTGCTAACACCTGCATTACTTACACCCGCACCAATAATGCTAAGTAAAGTAGCTGTTCCGAATATGCGCCCATAATGGTTGTTCACTTTACCGCCTAAGCCTGCGATACCAAGACTGTTAGTGCTTGGGCTATCGAGCATAATTTCTACGCCATTAGGTGTGATTGCACGATTCCAAACCGCCCCGATTTCTGCTTGTCCGTCATTAACAATTGATGAGTATTGACCGAATAAACGAGTACCCGCAGGCAGTAAACGATTACGTCCTTGTTCGCTATAAACATCATTAGTTACACGAGCAATAATGTTGCTTGGTAAATCGCTTTTAACAGCAGTTTCTAAAACTGCATCTACGATCTTGCCTTGTTGTATAAGCATTCTACGATCAGCGTTATAACTTGCATGAGCAATAGGCGCTTTTTGATTAGAAGTGCTTGAATCAAAACGACCACCCATAGAACCCGCAGTGCTATTTGCAATGCGTGGATTTACATTGCTTGCACCCGCTTGGTTGCCATTGGCATTAGATTGTTGTGAAGCTTGCATACCCATAAATAACGGTGCAAGTTCAGGCGGTATGCCTGCCATTGCACTAGCGTCACCATTAGGGCTAACACCGCCACCTTTACCGCCATTCTCATTAACCATGATTCCAGACTTGTAGCGGGCGTTTAAAAGGGCTTGTTCTTTAGCCATAGCATCTTGTCTAGCCTGCTCTTGTTGCATTGCTAGTTGTTGTTGCTGTTCAGCTAATTGACGCTCCATTTCGAGCTGTTCAGGGCTTTTTTCAGTAGGGTTTACAGGGGCAGGGGTAGTCGCAGTTGGGATTGGTTGCGGATTTCCGAATCCGAATCTATCCATGCCATTAAAATTACTGCCGTCCATCCCTGTTACTGGTTTAGCAACAGCACTTTCTACACCGCTTTCTACACGGCTTTCTTTGTTCTTTTGCAATTTCAGATAAACGCCAAAAATTACCAAGCCAATAATGAGGGCTAGTAAGCCACCGAACTTAACCAATTTGCCTATGTCTATATTTTTAACAGACGTTTTAGGCTTATTGTTAAAAGCATCTTGACGTTCAAAATCATCTTTACCATGTTCTTTTTTTTCATCATGGAAAACATGATTTTCAGTGCTGAAGTTATCTTGGGTTTTAAAGTCATCGTTACCCAAATTTTTATTTTCATTTGTCATTTTATTTTCCTCCAATCACTTCAGGTTTACGGAGAATACAAACGTATTCTTTGCCAAGTCGCAGAGTGAAAGCATCGTTTACTTTCTCAATCACGATTACATCCCCCTCTTGTCTTGAGTTGGTAAGTTCTTCGTATCCCTCACCATTAACCGCATAAACTGCGGGACGAGGTGAATTTTTCGCAATACGAATAAATGTGAATTGGTCATCATCACTTACGCCAAGAACTTTAATAGATTTGCTTTTAGTGGCATCCATTCCCCATTTTTGGCTTGTCATAGGCAGTTCACCTAAAGCGGGACGAGGTGCATTTTGTTGTGCCAATAAACGATTAGTTCTATTGGCATCTGCATAGTTAAAGCGCAGTACATAAACTGGTTGTGAACTATTGAATAGATTGAAGTAATAATTTCGCTTATCAGTGATTACGGTTAAGTTTGTACGGTTCATGCCTGCTTGTGGTTTTTCCGCAGGCTTGATGAATAGACGATTACCTTGTGGGATTATTTGCCATCCAATCGTGTCACCTGAAGCAACAGTTTGGATAGTTTCATTTCCAAACTCTACAGTAGTTGAAATACCAAAAGTCGTTGATAGTTCAACAACGTGGCTTTCAGAATACGGAACAACTTTAATGCGGTTATCCGTTTTCAAACCAACAGGAATTTGACGAGCAAAAGTTGGCGCTGAAGCAATGCACGTTGCTGTAAGTAAAATGCTTATAAGGGTCTTTTTCATATCCGATTACCTTATTAATTATTAGAAGTCTGTGCCACAGGCTCAGAAGCAGTGCTTGCTTCAGGTTTAGGCAATGGTTGAGTAACTGGGTTTTGAGTAACTAACGCATCATTTGATGAGTTTTGCGTTAAGTTCCAGTTCTTAAACTTCACGCCAAATGGGTTAATCCAACGATCTTTTACGTTGAGATCGTCAAAGTTGTCAGTGATATAGTCAGCCGTCACTGTGTAGCTGTACTGGCGAATTTCAGCACCTTTAATAACGGTTGTTTTAAAGTTGGCTTGAACTTTATTGTTGCCAAGAAAGTTGACAGCAATAACTTTAGGAGTGATTGAGCCAGTTTCACCTAGTTGGTTGTAAGGTGAGTTTTGATTCATTCCGCTAACTTCATTTTCAAAGTCGGTACGATCTTGGCTATCTAAGAAAATAGAAGCTTTGCTGTACTGTGCAGAAAGTTGGTCTTTACCAACTTTGCCGTAATAGCCATAGCGATTGCTGATAGTGTCCCAAAAGTAGGAGGTCACTAATTTTTCAATAAGTTTAGGGTCAGTAGTTGAATCAAACTTTTCTACACTGGTCATAATTCCAGTTTCAGAATCAATTACAGCAATCATAGGAACTGGTTGTTTTAAAGGTGTTAATCCTTTAATTGCGATACCTTGAGCAACATTACCTATACCTAGAACGGTCGCCAAACCAAGAACCCAAATAGTGATTTTACCGTTACGATTTTCAGACTTTTTAGTATTGTCTTGAATCTCTTTAATTTGAGCGTCTAACTGCGCTTTTTCTTGTGGTGTCATTAGCGTTTACCTCCACGACCAAAACTTTTAACCATATTGGTGCCTGAACTGGTGATACTTGAAGTCGCACTGGTTGAAGCTTCAAAGCCACTGCCGACCAAAGAAATTGCAATTTTTGGAACAAGCCAAAACAGCCCAATAACAACGATCAAAACAATTACCATGATGAAAGCCCCAGTAAACGTACTGCCGTTTTCATTAAGGTTTTGAATGCCTGCGACAACTGAAGTAAGCACTAAGTCACAGCTCACAATCAGCAAAAGAAGAACAACAAGAGGGGTTAAAATTGCTTGTAGCCAGTTTGTGGCATATCTGCGAGTTGCAGGGAACATTGCACATGCAAGAAAAATCGGTGCAACTGCGATTAGAATGCCAATAATGACTTTACAGATAATCCAAATTAAGAAGAATAAACCGCAGACAATGCAGGCTAAACCAAAAATCAAGCTATAGATCAGGACAAAGAAGAAGCCCGAAACGACATTGGTAATACCTGTATCAATGTTATTAAAAGCTAATGCGATAGATTCAAAGATAATAGATACAAAAGACTGCAATGTTGTTTTTGAATCTGTACCTGTCATTTCAGTAATCAGGTTCGGTACATCATCGAGGAATACTTCAGCAACGTATGGAAAGAAAGCATCCCATGAAAATACGATTGACCAAATCAACAGCATAATAACGAAAGTGGCTATCACACCCTGAATTTCTACAGCCATGCCTAACATCATTTTAATAGCTTGGAACGAAATCCAAATAATGATAAAGCCTGCAAAAACTGGAATGATTGGAGCTGTGACTTTCTGATAGTAACCTTGCAAATTGTCTTTAATGTTTTTATCAACACCAGTAATCAGACTATCAACAACCTTGTCTAATTCAGACATACCATTTTTGGTAACTTCAGATACATTCTGCGATATTTGATTAGAGTTATACGCACCGTTAGAACCGCCAGTCGTCCCAGTAGGTGTACTGCCATTGCCTAAATCTTGTGGATTGGTAAAGTTATCGACCGCATAAGCCGAGCTAAAGCTAAGAAAACTAAACAGAAGCAAGAAAGCATAGATAATCTTTTTCATAGTGACCTCAGCGAATTACTGGAATTTCGGGCGGGTTTTTTGAAGTCTTTAAGAAAAAGTTTTGTGTATCTGATTTTCTTAATTTTCCGTCTGAATAGACAAAACAATCACTAGCCAAAGAGCCTTCATAGCAATATGTATCGTCTTTAACGAATGTTAAGACCCCGCTTGATTCACCAGTAAATTTAGGCAACTTTGCAGGGTTATATTGGTTCATGTTTTGGATTTGATAATTGACTTTCTTTACTGGGAAATTGCCCTGTTTATCAGCTTCAGAAATCACATAGTACGAATAAAAAAATTCAGATTTTGGAGTGTGTTCGGGAACCCATACGCCTGAAATGTCAGGCTTAGAAGTGAAACAGCCAGTTAGACCTAAAGCGACAACCGCAGAAGCTAGACCGAGTTTAATTTTATTGATTTCCATTTTGCTGTTCTCTCTCATAAGTTAGAACACCGCTTTCACTACCAAGCTTTAGCTTTCCATCTACAAGCTGAAAACAAGCATCGTTAGGCGCACAAAGCAAACCGTTATCAGGTTTAAACTTCATGTCTGTAAAAACGCCTTTAGCTAAAATAGTGACGGTGTAAACGTCTTTAGTTGTGCTTTTATCAATAATGATTCGATCATTGATAATTACGTCATTTGCTGATTGCGATTGTTGCCCTATTGGGTTCATCCAAACGCCTACATAGTCATCCCCTTTCACTTCAGGCGCTTTAGGCTCGTCAGAACAAGCCGTCAAAACTAAAGCCGTAGCGATCGGAAGTAATAGTTTTTTCATACGACATTACCCCCAGTTTTTACCGTTTTAGTTACTTGAGCGAATGGGTCAGAGATTTGATTTTCAGCGCTTGGGATTGGTTGATATACGCAAGCGCATGGTGATTTTTTTAATCCCTTTTGTGATGATGTATTTGTGGCACAGGCTGTAAGT
>NZ_CP031710.1 GCF_001696605.3 Acinetobacter wuhouensis
ATGAGAGAATTAGTGGTAAAAGACAATGCCTTAATCAATGCAAGCTATAACTTGGATTTAGTAGAACAACGTTTAATTTTATTGGCTATTGTTGAAGCAAGGGAAAGTGGGAAAGGGATTAATGCTAATGATCCCCTTGAAGTACATGCCGAAGGCTATATCAATCAATTTGGTGTACATCGCAATACTGCCTATCAAGCATTAAAAGATGCCTGTAATGATTTATTCGCTAGACAATTTAGTTATCAAAAAATAAATGAAAGAGGGAATATTGAGAACTATAGATCCCGTTGGGTTAGTGAAATTGGATATGTAGATAATGAAGCAGTGGTTAAGCTTATTTTTGCCCCTGCCATAGTTCCATTAATTACGCGCTTAGAAGAGCATTTTACTAAATATGAATTGCAGCAAGTTAGTAATCTAAGTAGTGCTTATGCTGTTCGTTTATATGAGTTATTAATTGCTTGGAGAAGTACGGGCTCTACTCCAATTATAGAGCTAAGTGATTTCCGTCAAAGAATTGGCGTACTCGATAATGAGTACAAGCGTATGGAACGCTTTAAAACTAGTGTACTTGAGCTCGCTATTAAACAAATTAACGAACATACAGATATCACAGTGAAGTATGAACAACACAAAAGAGGTCGATCAATTTCAGGTTTTTCTTTTACGTTTAAACAGAAGAAAAAGGATAATCCATCAATAGAAAGAGATCCGAATACCTTAGACCTTTTTTCAAAGATGACCGATGCTCAACGGCATATGTTTGCAAACAAACTTTCAGAACTCCCTGAAATGGGTCGCTATTCACAAGGAACTGAAAGCTATCCTCAATTTGCTGTTCGTATTGCTGAGATGCTACAAGACCCTGAAAAAATCAAAGAACTATCCCCATACCTAAAAAAAGTGGGATACATGCCATCAAATAAAAAGGACACCGTAAATGGCTAAGTTATCACTAAGTGAAGTATCTAAAAAATTTCATGTGGATAGATCAACCATTTACAGAGCTGTACGTAATGGACGTTTATCACGCTCCAGTGATGGCCAATTCGATCTAGCAGAGGTCATCCGATGCTTTGGAGAACCTGAGCAAACATCTCAAAAAATTGAATCATCTAAGCAAGAAGGTGATGAATCTACAAAAAAACTTATTGCCCATTTAGAAAATGAAGTCAAAAAATACCAAGAACGTGAAGAACGGTTAATGCAACAAATTGACCGTATGCAAACACTCATTGAGCTGAAAAGTGTTGCACCTGCCACAGCATTACCACAACAAGATGCTACGGCATGCGACACCGACATGCCACAGCATGCGACAACACAACAAGACAATGATAATAAAAAGAATAATGAATTCAATATTGCAGAAAATGTGGCAGTGCCACAGCAAGAAACTACGGCATACCACACCCAAACGCTACAGCATGCCACGTTGCAAAATGTGGCAGTGCCACAACACAAAAAGCGTGGCTTATTTGGCCGTGTGCTGAATGCTGTTTTTGATAATGACTAAGGGAGAGAGATCATGCCGAAACTGAAAGACATTGCCCTAGGAATTATTGTGGCCCCGCTGCTGATCCCGATCATGCTGATTGCATCCTACCAGGATAAAAAGGCACTTAAAAAAGAGCTGAATGAACGCCAAAAAGAAAAAGACCAGGCATCCTGATTATTCAATTAACCTAAACAAAGTCGTGAAACATTGCTCACTTATTAATCGTGGAACGTGAAAAATCACAAAAAAAGCCCACCTTGGGGAAGGTGGGCTATCAACTAGAAACTACAGCATTGATTTCTAAGTGGAATTATAACACATTACGTATAAGGTGTATTATGTTAATTTTAGGGAAATTTTTGATAAGTTTTGAGGAATATTAGGAAGTGAAGTTTAATTTAATTGCTTGAATCTACAATATGGAATTGAGTAAGGAATGATTTATAAAGAGGTCTATCAATTCAAAAATGCCAGCTAAATAGTTTTAGCTGGCAAAAATGGAACCCTTATAAATATCGTGCCCATTTAACTGTAGCAACCATTTGACCCGAACCAGTTGATGTAGAACCTGAATTATTGTCACCTGTTGAAAAATCAGGGTGATCTTTTAAGCTAGATAAATCAATCGTTGTTGAACCTGTAAATTTAGATCCTTTTTTTGTATCACCAAGACCTGCTGCGGATAAAGAACCAACTATTAAACTTTGACCAGACGTATTTAAAAGGTTACCTGCAATCACATTACCATATACTGTAGACTGTGCCCCAAGAGAGATGTCACCACCTGAATAAGTAGATTGACATAAAGCCACTGTTGTAGCATTGGTACAAGAGCCTGCTAATAAAGCAATATTACCAATGGCTGCAGGAATTAATGCTGTACTTGAACTGCATAGATTTGTTGGTCGACCAAAACCTGTGCTATTACAAACCTTATTTGCTCCTGCATAGTTCGGGGCCTCCAAAGTAATAGATGTACCGTAGTCAATACTTCCTGTAGATAAAAGGGTATTAGCATATTTACCCTGTTGTGGTTTCAGATCACCCTTAAATAAAAACACACCTGGTGCCAAAGACGGATTTTGACCACTATTGTCCTTTAACGACCATGATCCGCCACTATAAGAAATCACACTGTTCCATGAACCTGTATTTGGTGGATAAATATAACCTACAGAAGTACCTGTACAAAATCCCTGTTGGTTTATATTAGAACAAAGTTGACCAATATAATCATTATAATTTAACGTATATTTTGCAATGTAATAAGTGCCTTTTGGAATTCCATCGACATTCTGTACAGTAACAACTATATTTTTGTTACTGTCAACATCAACAATATAATTGGCTTGTGACTCATAACTTAATGCATTTACAAGAGGCTTATTTGGTGCTGTCACAGTTACTAATGCACCAGTTGCAACAATCGAGTTTGTACCTGCTGGTAATGTTTGCACATTTTTTGTTGGGCATTTATTACTAAATGAAACTGCTTTTAATAAAATATAAGAACTCCAATTATTAGGACATGTCAAAAGTTTCTCACTTGTCACATATTTTGTTACTGGATTCCCTCCAGATAAAGTGACATTATCTTTTGCAAGTATATTATTCACTGTACCATTACTGTGCTTAATATAACTACCAGCCGTAAATGTTTGCCCTGTACCCCCACTAGACCAATCTATATAACTTAATGTATTTGCATTATTAACATTGACGCCACCACCTATTTTTATATATCCATCCGAATTGAGATTGCCTTGTGTTCCACCTCCACTAATATCAATATAGCCTTTTGCTGAAATCAAATCGGCTGAGGCACTTCCTGTCATGGTGACATTTCCATTGGTGTAAATATTATTAATATGAGCAGAACTGGTTAAAGTCACATTTCCTGTGGTAGATAAAGTATCGATTCCTTTTAATCCCACGCCACCTGTAGAGAAGTTACCATAGACATTAATCGAAGCACCGCTTGTACCATTTTGACTAAATTCAATTCCACCCGATAAGTCCAAGTCACTATAAATATCCATAGCCGAAGTGGTTCCCGTTCCACCTCCACTTCCACCAGATGACGATGTAGAAGGGACAATATTATATAAAACACGAATACTAGATGCGGCTTTAGATGTAGCACTTACATTTTTAATTGTTGCAATGATTTGATAAGGATCTGTACTGTTTGTTGGAGGAGTAATTGAATCAATCGAAGCAGTTATACCAGAAAGTCCAATTGCTGCATTTCCTATTTGTAAACTGTCAATCTGATTTTTATTTAAACTTTCAAAATATTTACGTAAAAGTTCAACACCTATCCAAGCTCCAGATTGAGCATTGGTAACTGCATGGTTAGCCACCTCTGCATGCTGTTTCGCTCTAATATAATAAGCTGTCCCCAAAATAGTAACAGATAAAACAATACCTACTAACATCACTGTTAATATCGTGGCTATACCTTTCTGCGAACTTAAACTTGACTGAAATTTATTTATCATCACAGTGCCCTATCAAGATGTAATGTTTGACAAGCAAACTGGAAAACTGAATGTATTTGCTGTAATTGTTAATTTAGAATGAGAGGCTGCTGTACCTATGCCATATGGAGTACATGTTTGCGTGGTTAAATTAAAGCTAATTGTTGAAGCGCTTGGTAAAACAGCTAAAACTCGATCAACTGTCCAAGTTAAGCTATCTAAGTTACTTGTTTGAGCACATGAGTTTGCTTTGAGTAAAATCAGCTTTGTTTGGTTATTATTTAAGACACTGGCTATCCCCTGACATGTTAGTGTATTAGGGATATTGATCGTTGTATAATAACGCCATAAGACAGCCTTTTGACTTTCTACACTAATGTTATTATCCAAAGCTAAGGTACTTGAAGGGATTAATACATTTGTTCCTGAAGAAAAGCCAAAACCTGCATTTTGTGCCAACATTTGAGCAAGCGTTAAACCATTGAATAACTGTGTGTCTTGTTGAGCATTTTGTTGGGAGTCAACACTTGTTGTTACAATAGCTTTGAATAATGTTAATAAGGCAATTAAACATAGCATTGAAATAACTAAACCAACCATTAAACTAACGATAGTCGATCCCTTCTGAGTACATCTCATAACAGTTACTCCCCCACCTTCACTTCACCGCCCAAAGAACTATCGGTTACACTTAAGACAGTTTTTGTTATAGTGACATTTGCCCCTTTCACAGTCGTAGCTTGATTTGTACAGGTTACTGTCACATTTAAATTTTGATTATTTATAGTAATATTAGGAGCAGGTGTAATACCACATAAACTACTACCAGACTGTAATAACACCCTTAATTTATTAACTGCTATTTGCTGGATATTACTTTGTCGATGAGCCTGCATAATTTTACCAATACTAAGCGCACCGCCTAAAGCAATAATGCTGGTTAAAACTAATGCAACAAGTGCCTCAAGCAAAGTTGAGCCTTTTTGATAATTATAGTTATTAATTAAATGTATATGTTTCACTGAGGCTACCATTTTTAATAGTTAAAACTTTATCTGTAGTACAAGGTGGAGTATTTTGTTGGTCACCTAAATGCCCAAATGCAATACAATTTAAAGTCGTACTAGATACATCTTTTATTTGAACATTTGCAGGGATTTGAAAACTATAAATAGAAGTTGAAGTACAACTTGCAGAGGCACTAGATGTTGGCTTATATACAGATAGAGTATTATTACTATTTAAACATATTTGAGATGCAGCAGAATTATCTGTAAAACCACGCTCATTTCGAATAGAAGTAGATTTTGCTAGACTAATAGCATTTGCTAAAGAAGCAACAGTTTTGGTTATTTCTGCTTGTTTAACCCAGTTAACCGTAAGTGCTGTACCAGCAACTGCCAATATACCAAGAATAGCAACCACAACCATCATCTCAATCAGTGAAAATCCAGAAGCACGGTTCATAGATACCTCTAAACTCAATATGTATCACACGATGTTGGAGAAGATGAAGTATTGCTCATTGTCAAAGTACAATTATCTTTAGTAGCTGTAATCGTATATGCCCCTGCTGTAGAATTTACCTTGTAAGAAAAGATCGTTTCGCTTGGATTCCATGAACTAAATGCAGTTTTGGTAGTTGCTGTATTTGATGTAGTTTGTACTGGATAACTAAGTGTTCTTTGATATGTATTTTCTAAAACCAGACTCAAAGCAACTAGATCAGATTGGGCCGCTTTAATATGTGCTTTCTTCACATAATTTGAATAACTAGGAATAGCAATGCTAGCAATAATTGCCAATATCACAATAACAATCATCAATTCTATTAGAGTAAAACCTTGGTTATTCATAAAAAAGACTAAAAACAATATAAAATAACAATATAAAGCATATGACTAAATAAAACATTAAGAATTATTGACTAAATAGCTACCAATTTTGTAGCCACTTTAAGTTAAAAATCACTATCCATTTAACATAATGGGCGTTATACGAAATGCTTTTTAAAATATCCTTGTTTTTCATATAGTTAAAAATTTTTAATCGACCTCAAAAACAGCAAAAAGCCGACTTGGAAATAAGTCGGTTTCTTTTTAAGCAATTTTGATACTTCTTGCCAATAAAATTGATCAATATTTAATCAAATTGTCATTTTTCTCTGCGTTATCAAGACAGCGCTGGCTTAAATTATCCCCAATTTCTGCGGACAACTCTTGGGATAAAAATCCACCAATTTTGTACGCCTGAGCGCACATGGATTTAGGGATTTTGCGGATGTTCACAATCCCTTGTATTCAATATCATGAAGTCATAAGAGAACAGGACGTTCCGCAAAATAAAAATAAATAATCGCACAAGGATCGGCGGTACGACAGGAGTCAAGCCAAGCGAACCAATACGAAAAAGCCCGACAGGATGTCGGGCTTTTTTATTGCCTGCATTTAAGATCTAATCAGTCTTAGCCAATTCATTTTGGTTGATAAGTTTAATCAGCGCATTTTGAACAAACTCATCAAGTTCAATCCCTTTTTCTTTTATGATGGTTTCTATCTTTGCTAGCGTTTCACTTTCTAATTCGAACTCGATTTCTGCTGATGTTTCCATGAGTAAATCATAGTTATTTTCGACCATCTTTTTAAAGGTTTCTTCTAGATCTTTTGTTGATGGAATATTGAAAGATAAGCGTAATGAGCTATTGATAATTTCAACATGGGTATACCCTAAATATTCAGTACTTTTTCCTACAAATCCTAAGTGCTTCATAAAAAACCTTCAATAAATATAGTAAAGAGCTGTCTAAATTAAGCCAGACTCTCTTTTACAAATTTTGGATCAGCAATAAATAACCGAATAACGCCCATTATGTTAATTTTAGAAAGTTGATCCTAGACAGTATCGTGGACAATCGATCCCTCTAAATTCTTGAAATATTTCTGTTCAAAGGCTTCTGGACTTAACCAGCCGTTTGCAGAATGCCTTCTGACCCGATTGTAATAAATCTCAATATAATCAAACAAGACCGCATTCGCCTCTTTTCGAGTCGAAAACACACTGCCATGTACCACATGACCTTTTAATGTATGAAAGAAGCTTTCAGTCACTGCATTATCCCAACAGTTTCCACGTCTAGACATACTCTGAGTACAATCATTTTTCAGTAACAGCGCTCTAAAATCACGACTACAGTACTGTGAGCCTTGGTCCGAATGAACCATAACACCAGTTGGATAACCCTGACGAGCCATTGCATAGTTAAACGTATCACACACCAACTGGCGGTCTATTCGATGGCTGGTTTGCCACCCCACGATACGACGGCTAAATAAATCTAGCATCACACATAAATACAACCAACCTTCTTTAGTGCGGATATAGGTAATGTCTGTTGTCCAGACTTTATTAGGCTGAGTAACTGTAAATTGGCGATCCAACAAGTTGGGTGCTGTAGGCAAACGATGGGTTGAATCAGTCGTATGCTTGTATTTACGCGCAATCCTGCTACGTAAACCAAGCTTTTTTAGCATCCTTCCAATAGTACGTTCGCTCATGTTGTAACCTAAATCATGCATGTCATGTACTAATGAAGGTGCACCCAATCGTGCATGATGCTGCCAATATACGGCTTTTAAGTCATTATATTTCTGTGCCGTATTGGCTTGACGTTTTCGCCAGGCATAATAGCCTGAAGTGCTGACACCTAGGTATTTACAGGCAGAAGATACGGTGACTTCATTCATATCTAGATCTTGAATTACCGTGTACTTTTCTTGGCATGATCTGTTAGAAAGTACACATGCGCTTTTTTTAAGATGTCATTGGCTTCCTTGAGCTGTTTGACTTCTTTCTCTAATTCCACGATCCGCTGTTGTTCTGGTGAAAGTTGACGTTTGCTTGAACCTGCCGGATTGGTTTCACGAATCCATTTATCTAATGTTGAATAACCCACACCTAATTTCTGGGCGATTGCAGCTACAGACTCGTGTGAGTTTGAAAGTGCATAATCAATCGCTTGCTGTTTAAATTCGGGACTAAAACGTTTAGCCATTTCTTGAATCTCCAAAGATTAAAGTTACGTTATCTTTAGAGGGACGTGCTGTCCATTATTTTGTCTAGGATCAAGTCTTCAAGCTCACCTTAAAGAATTAACCTACTAGAGGATGCTCTTTCATTAAATTCTGTATGTCATTTGGGTCATAACAACCACATAAGCCTAGAAGCACTACGTCTGATATCTCATCAATACAACAACCTGAAACGATTTGCATACGTTGATTTTTGTCATATCCAAAAACTGTATATGTCAAATCTTCATCATCAAAATGATCTTTACAGATTGAACAGCAATCAGGGTATTTCTTCAAAACCTTATCAATATCTTTTTGCTGAGTAACAGTAACGCTCATATAACAACTCAAATAACTTTTCTTGGCCATAATTTTACATCTATATTTTTCTGAATATCCTTTTATTTAGCATGATGGGCATTATTCGGAATGAGAGCGGACAACTCTCGTTTTTTGTTATGGAAACTGCTAAAATACAAGTACGCCATTGACGTACAAAGAGTCCATGTTATTTATTGAAACCAGCATCTTTACCAAGCAAATTAAAGACCTTGTATCTGATGAGGAATATCGTCAACTTCAGGAAGATCTTTTGGTACAGCCTGATAGAGGTGATCTAATCAAGAATGGCGGTGGTATTCGCAAAGTACGTTGTGCTCAAGGTAACAAAGGAAAAAGTGGTGGCATTCGGGTGATTTATTATTGGGTCACCGAGGATGATCAGATATTTTTCTTAGTGGCTTATCCAAAATCAGTGAAAGATAATTTAACAGATAAGGAAACAGCCATTCTGCGCCAACTCGTGAAGGAGCAATTTCATGGATAACAACTTATTTGATGACTTGGTTGCTTCAATCAAAGAAGCTGGAGCTATCAAACGTAAAGAAGTTAAAGCAAGTCGAGTTACAGAACTCGAACTACCAGATATTAAAGAAGTACGTGAAAAAACAGGCTTGAGCCAAAATGAGTTTGCTGCACGTCTGCATATTAGTCCTCGTACCCTGCAAAATTGGGAACAGGGACGACGCTATCCAACTGGACCAGCAGCTACATTGATTCGAATTTTAGATGCTCATCCAAGTCTTATTTAAAAAATTACTTAAAAAATGGGAGCTTAAGGCTCCCATTTTTAGATTCGTATAACGTGTATTATGTTAATTTTAGAAAACATTGATAATTGTCTTTAAGTTTAGGAAGCATAAAATTGTCTATTCCACTGAGTGAAATTCAAAAACTGACTAATAACCCTGAATGGCAAAAAAACATTCAAATAATTAATCAAACTCTAATAAATGCTCAAACAGGACTTATTGCTTTTTTTAAAAAGCCTGAAGTACAACAAACATTAATAGGTATCCAAAATGCCTCTATAGCACTTAACAAATACTTAAATGATCCAGTAGTTCAAAAAAATCTACAAAATTTCCAAAAGTTAGTAGTAGAGATTGTAAACAGTCAAAATTTTCAAAAAAACTACATTAACAACCAGAAAATTGCTAACACAGAGAATTTTACTTTTTTTGAAGAAAGTATTCGTGATGAAATTAATGTTTCGGAGCAACTTCAATCTTTTGAAACCGAAGAAGAGAAAAGTAGGTTTTTAAATTTCTTTCTACAATTTATATTTATTATTTTTACGTTTCATATAAATAACTTAGAAACAACTTCCGACTTTAAAGAAGCTTATATTTACTATGTGAATAATATTGAATCAAAAGGTATAACTATTTCACGCATTCATTTAAGAGAGGCTCCAAGTTTTCAAAGTGAATCCATTATTGTTATTCCTAGAAATACACCTTTGAAAGTATATAAAGAAGTTACGAATAGAGATGGATCCGTAAATTTGAACAACTCCTATAAGTGATATTCTGCTCCTCAAATGATGTTATAAACATCAATATATGGAGTATTTTATGGCACGTAGACCAAGAAGAAATCATTCAAATGATTTTAAAGCTAAGGTAGCACTTGCTGCGATTAAAGCAGAAAAAACACTTGCTGAATTGAGTGCTGAGTTTGATGTTCATCAAAACCAAATTATTGACTGGAAAAATCAATTGATCTCAGCTTCCTCGCAAGCTTTCGATCAATCAAAAGCTCCAACAGAACCACCCATCGATCTAAAAAAACTACATGCAAAAATCGGTGAGCAGGCATTAGAAATTGATTTTTTAGAAGGTGTGTTGAAGAAACTGGGCCGCTTCAACCACAAAAGTTAATCGACGACTCACTTCAGATTTCAGTATCTAAGCAAGCTAAGCTGCTGAAAGTCTCCCGTGGTTGTTATTACTATCGCCCAAAACCTGTGAGTGCATCAGATCTGAAGCTGATGCGATGTATTGATGAATTACATATGCAATATCCTTTTGCAGGCAGTCGTATGATGCGTGATTTGTTGAATCGTCAAGGACATCATATAGGACGACGTCATACACGTACTTTAATGAAGAAAATGGGTATTCAGGCGTTATATTGCAAACCAAATTTAAGCCAGGCTAATCAAGCTCACCGTAAATATCCATATCTGCTCAAAGGGTTGGCTATTCAGCGCAGTAATCAAGTGTGGTCTACGGATATAACGTATATCCCTATGGCAAAAGGCTTTGTTTATTTATGTGCTGTGATTGATTGGCATAGCCGCAAGGTACTTGCGCATAGGGTATCGATTAGTATGGAGGTGGATTTTTGTATTTCGGCTTTAAATGAAGCGATTGAAAAATATGGTCGACCTGAAATATTTAATACAGACCAAGGCAGCCAGTTTACCAGTGATGCATTTATTGATGTATTGAAATCAAATGGCATTCAAATCAGTATGGATGGTAAAGGTCGATGGGTAGATAATGTGATGGTTGAACGATTATGGCGGAGCGTTAAATATGAAGAGGTGTATCTCAAAGCTTATAGCAGTGTCACAGATGCGAAAAAGCAATTAAGTGCATATTTTGAGTTTTATAATTTGAAACGACCTCATTCGAGTCTAGACAAAATGACACCAAATGAGTTTTACTATGATCAGCTACCCCAACAAAACAAGGTGGCTTAACTAGAGCGGAATATCACTTATAAATACGCTTTTAGTTGTTCAAACAAGTGGGACCACCTCTAATAGATGGGTTAAAGTTTCTGTGAATATAAATAATATAGACCTTGAAGGGTATGTATCTGAAGTTTATATAAAAAGAGTTAAAAATAAATATGATTTTAACTCTTCTTTAGCTGTCGATGACAAATAGACTAATGCTCTACGATAAGCATGAAAT
Source organism: Acinetobacter wuhouensis (assembly GCF_001696605.3). Lineage (NCBI taxonomy): Bacteria > Pseudomonadati > Pseudomonadota > Gammaproteobacteria > Moraxellales > Moraxellaceae > Acinetobacter > Acinetobacter wuhouensis. The sequence goes on from NZ_CP031710.1 coordinate 11,318, forward strand.
TTATTTTTAGATTTTTAGATTTTTTTCTAAACTTAAAAATAAGTCGTTACTAATCATGTTGATATCATTGTAAAGTTGATTGTCAGCTCCTATCTTTTGCCTAGATAAAGTTCCAAAATTACCACCAGAAATTATCTTTCTAAATTCAATAAAATTAATTTCTAAATCTAGTTTTTGACCATCATCTTTTAGTTGGTCACTAACCAAAGAGATATAAACACCAAGTTTCTGTAAACTTGTTGTAAGAATAGGTTCTAACTTTTTAGCTTCTTCATCGCTACCTGAGTAAGAATAATAAGTCTTTGCTGATGCTGCTATCTCATCAATAGTTTTCTGTGCTGCCTCAATTCTTTTATTGTGAATGGTATTAGCTTTAGATGTGTTATCTCTTTTATAAACTATATACCATCCTAATATGGTTAATAAGGATGGTAGTAATGGCAGAAAATATGTTTTAAAAATATCAGCTATCACTTAGCAAAAGCTCTATCAGCATCTTGAACATAACTATTAATTTCAGGTAACAGGTAGGGATCTCTACTGAGAATTTTTACTTTAGCTTTAAACTCATTAACACTCATACCTGTTAAACGAATTAATCCACCAAAAGCTTCTTCTAAGAAAGAAGATCCATATCCTCTAACTCCATCAAAATCAATTTCAACCTCATCATGGGTAGTGATAGCAGGAATTAACAGATTTTTTAAAAAAACCTCTCCTGAATTTTTACCATCAGAAACATAGCGCCCCGCAGGGTTTTTTGAGAATTGTCTTGCTACATTGATTTTCATAACACTTTTACTCATGAGATGCTCCTGAAGCGTTGTCGGAGATCTGCTTATCAATAGGGATTTCCCATAGGATTACGGTTCCATCTATTGATTGTTTATATGGTAACGAGAACCCATCTACTATACCTGTTAAAGGCCGATCTTCAATCATACCTCTATTAATAATATAAGATCCTTTATTGCTTAGAATAGCAATAGATGCTTTGTGATCACAAAGTGTACTTATTTGATTAATAATTTGATTTAAGCCTTTGCCTCTATTAACAAGATTTGTTCTTGTATTGCCAATTTCAATAGCCGCTTTAATCGATGCACTATCTCTATCATATTTTTCTTTATGCGATTTCAAGAAATTTTTAAGACTTGAAAACCAATCTTCAGCAACATTCTCTGAGTTTCTCAGTAGAGATTTAGGAATGCCTATACCTAAATCACACACACAAATAGACAGCTTGTTGTCTTTCTCTTGGGAGAATATCCACCATTTCTTTGCTTTCATAGGATCATTGATGAATCTCTTTTCCAAATATGAGAGGTGGTCCCACTTGTTTGAACAACTAAAAGCGTATTTATAAGTGATATTCCGCTCTAGTTAAGCCACCTTGTTTTGTTGGGGTAGCTGATCATAGTAAAACTCATTTGGTGTCATTTTGTCTAGACTCGAATGAGGTCGTTTCAAATTATAAAACTCAAAATATGCACTTAATTGCTTTTTCGCATCTGTGACACTGCTATAAGCTTTGAGATACACCTCTTCATATTTAACGCTCCGCCATAATCGTTCAACCATCACATTATCTACCCATCGACCTTTACCATCCATACTGATTTGAATGCCATTTGATTTCAATACATCAATAAATGCATCACTGGTAAACTGGCTGCCTTGGTCTGTATTAAATATTTCAGGTCGACCATATTTTTCAATCGCTTCATTTAAAGCCGAAATACAAAAATCCACCTCCATACTAATCGATACCCTATGCGCAAGTACCTTGCGGCTATGCCAATCAATCACAGCACATAAATAAACAAAGCCTTTTGCCATAGGGATATACGTTATATCCGTAGACCACACTTGATTACTGCGCTGAATAGCCAACCCTTTGAGCAGATATGGATATTTACGGTGAGCTTGATTAGCCTGGCTTAAATTTGGTTTGCAATATAACGCCTGAATACCCATTTTCTTCATTAAAGTACGTGTATGACGTCGTCCTATATGATGTCCTTGACGATTCAACAAATCACGCATCATACGACTGCCTGCAAAAGGATATTGCATATGTAATTCATCAATACATCGCATCAGCTTCAGATCTGATGCACTCACAGGTTTTGGGCGATAGTAATAACAACCACGGGAGACTTTCAGCAGCTTAGCTTGCTTAGATACTGAAATCTGAAGTGAGTCGTCGATTAACTTTTGTGGTTGAAGCGGCCCAGTTTCTTCAACACACCTTCTAAAAAATCAATTTCTAATGCCTGCTCACCGATTTTTGCATGTAGTTTTTTTAGATCGATGGGTGGTTCTGTTGGAGCTTTTGATTGATCGAAAGCTTGCGAGGAAGCTGAGATCAATTGATTTTTCCAGTCAATAATTTGGTTTTGATGAACATCAAACTCAGCACTCAATTCAGCAAGTGTTTTTTCTGCTTTAATCGCAGCAAGTGCTACCTTAGCTTTAAAATCATTTGAATGATTTCTTCTTGGTCTACGTGCCATAAAATACTCCATATATTGATGTTTATAACATCATTTGAGGAGCAGAATATCACTTATAGGAGTTGTTCAAATTTACGGATCCATCTCTATATACTAGTACTACTACTTTCAGATAGAAGATCATCAAAATCATCTAACATATCTTCAGCAGAATCCATCTCAACCTTATGTCCAGACGAGTATTTCCAATACTTGACTGTTTCATCAAATTCCATGTCTTCAAAATTAAGAGATACTCCTAGTAGTTCTAATATTCCTGTTTGTTTAAGAACCTGATTAACAATAACTTCTTTTGATGGAATTAGGCTAAATTTAATATCAGGATTTGTAATTTTCAAAGTTTCTAATTCTGCTAATAAATATAGAGTTCCTTCCGTAAACATTTTTTTTGTTTTAGAAAAGTCTAATTTCATACATATATTTTTTCTAAAATAATAATCTCTTAATTTATTTGTTAATTTCAATAACTTAGTTCTATTTTTGTTCAAAAATATTGTGATAAATGGAGGCATTGGTAAAGTAATTATTGTTCTAAGTTGCTCCTCACCAGTTCTACAATTTTTTTTATTTTTTTTATTTTTTTTGATTCGTTGAATCATACGTATTTCCTGTATACGCATATTTCTAACTTTCTGTTTTAAGCTCAGTCGTTTCATAAAAAATTATAAATAACAAAAAATTAAGTATATGTTTATTTTAATGAAAATAGTATCTCTGGCTCGACCTAACCCAAATGCTTCAATAGCTATTTAACATAAAATCTCTTATATGAAATTTAGAACTTATCCCTTAAAAAGATCATTAAAAAGCTCTTTATCTTTCTGTCTATTTTCTTCTGTCTTACTTTCCGCACTTAAAAACTGCTCAAAATCAGCCCATTGATGTTTAAAAGATTCATCATTCTTAAATTTATTCAAAACCCAAGCGCCAAGCAAAATTTTCCGTCTAGTTTCATTTTTCCGTTCTTGGGCTTTTGCTTCGCTTAAAAGTTTTTGCTGTTTGAGTTTAAGCTCATTCTGTTTCTGTTTTGCCTGTTCTAAGATCTGCTCTTGTTCTTTTTTTAAATACTCAATTTGCTCTTGCAGGGATAATTTTTTCTGCTGTGCTTTGGTGAGTTTCTTTAAAACTGCATCTTTCTTTTCTTGAATATCTGACATAGTATTAAACCGTGATGATCAATAATCAAACATCATCATAGAGTCAAAAAACAAAGCGAGCAATATCAAACGTAGCGAAGCGAAGTTTTCCCGGAGTGAAACGAAGGGCGCACTTACCCACTTTTATCATTTCATTCAAAAGTGGACGTTGCGACAGGGGAAACCCCTGTACCCCATGACCTCGCTTTAGCATGGTCAGCAACTTTTTCAAAGTTGCAAAAATCAAAACCACGGTATGCAGAAATTTAGGTTTTTAAAGTGGCAATTTTTCATTTGAATGAAAGCAACATCTCACGAAGTGACGGACGTTCAGCCGTTGCTTGTGCTGCTTATCGTGCCTGTGAAAAATTAGAGGATCTGACTTTTGGAAAGACTCAGGACTACACTAAAAAAAAGGGACTTGAATACAAAAATATTTATGCACCAGAACATACCAATACAAAACTTTTAGACCGTCAAACACTTTGGAATACAGTAGAAAAAAAAGAATTCAATGCCAATGGCTCAATGAAAGCCAATGCACGACTCGCCAAAGAATATATCTGTGCTTTACCACATGAATTAACAGATGCAGAACGCATAAAAATCGTTGATGACTTTTGCCGAGACTTTGTGAACAAGCACAATGTTATTGTCGATGCCTGCATCCATGCACCACATGAACATAACGATGAAACCAATAATAAAAACTATCACGTACACATGATGTTCACTACCAGACTCATCAATGAAAAAGGCGAATTAGGAAAGAAACAAAGAATCTTCAACGACCATGGTCCCGAGATCCTGAAGGACAGCCGAGCAACTTTTGCCAATGTTGTAAACACAGTATTGGAAAATGCCGGACTAGACGAACGCATCGACCACCGGAGTTACAAGGATCAGGGCTTAGACTTTCTTGAACCCACTCATCATGAAGGGCATGAAGCTACAGCACTTCGCAGACAATATGACGAGGAACAAAAAAGACCGCTTGAAGAACGTAACACTGAAATTGTGCTACCAAGAATTGCACTTGAAAATGATGCAATCAAAGCCAAAAATTTAGATGCTACACGAGAATACCAACAGATCATCAAGGGCCTTGATCAAGAAATTATTGTTCCAAGTCGATTAGAAGATCAGATTACCCAGCTGGAAAACGAACTTCAGTTAACCGAAGCAGAAGAAAAAGAGCTTTTAGCAGAATTAGTAAATCTCAACCTAGAAGAAGAACGCCTGCAAGAACAACAGGTTCAACAGATCGACAACGCATATGATGACTTCATCCGGTGCCAAGATATTTATGCAGAATTTGCCAATCAGTTTTACACCATTCAAAGCAATGCTGCTGATAATCAAAAGCAGATTGAATCAAATCTCACCAAGACAAAACGATGGTTAGCAGAAAACAAAAGCGATTTTTACCTACATAGCAATAATTTGTTTTATGACTCTTATCATCATACTTACAGAGATATAAAAAAACCCGATTTTTATGCGACTGAAAAATCAGTAGAACAGGCAAAAAATGAGAACTGGAGAGAATACGCAACAGAGGTCGAACAACTTGCTAAAGAATACGATATTGAGAATGTCGTCAAACGCTTAGGCCAATGCTCAGAGATACTGCAAAATAATGGGATTGAACGACCAACGATAAAACCCACTTTCTGGCAAAAGCTAAAACGAGAGTACGTTCACTCTTTCGATACCCTGCATGATTTTAATGATGATATGAAACCTATCCTTGTCGAAAAACGGGCAGATGATCTCAAAATTGAACAAGAAAGAATGCAGCAAGTACGCCAAGCGGAAGTGGATCGCCAACGAAAAATTGAAAATGATCGCAGAGAAAGTGAATTTAGAGAGCAATTACGTAAAGAACGAGAGCAAAGAGAACAACGCTATGAACAAGATAGACGCGAACGAGAACATTTGGCATTTTTAAAACGCCAAGAATTGGAAAAACAGCAAAAAAATGAGCCTAAAAAGCCAAACAATGACAACGATAATGATTACTCACCTTGATACCCCCTATTTAAACGCAAAAAAACGGTGTTTTTAGCGATGTTTTGCTAAACCACAGTAGATTTATAGTTGAGTTAAGAAAAAACTCTTAAATCGCAAATGAGAGCATTTAGCGAGTGTCTACGAGCGAACTACAGGGATCTAAATTTTTTCACCTGTTTTTCCCTGATTACAGGCTCCCCTGTGTATCAAGAACTCAGAATCAGAGCATCCCGAATGGGTGCGAACTGATTACGATGGCTTTATGTCGAGCGAAGCGAGTAAAAAGCTCATGAGCGAAGCGAATTCCGAGCTGCTTTTGCTTTTTTTTAAAGTCACAACCCAATGAGCCAAAAAATTGCCCCAACGAATCGAGCGAAAGCGAGATTCAATAGAGTTTGAGCGCAGCGAAAACCAAGGGCAATTTTTCCTTTCCTGGGCTTTTAATTATTTTTAAAGTTTTTAATGCTTTTAGACTCTCTGAAAACCTTTGTTTGCAAGGCTTTCAAGGTGGATAAGACTACAATTTCTTTGTCATAAGACTACAATTTCTTTGTCATAAGACTACAATTTCTTTGTCATAAGACTACAATTTCTTTGCATTTGATTACATCGAATGCTAATGTAGTCTTAATAACACTTATAACCTATGCAGTCTTATGAAAAATGACTTAGTAGTAAAAGATAATGCCTTAATTAATGCCAGTTATAATCTCGAAGTAACCGAGCAACGGCTTATCCTTTTATCAATAATAAGAGCAAGAGAAACAGGCCAAGGGATCTCATCCGACAGTAAATTAGAAATCCATGCTTCTGATTATGCTTCTCGCTTTGATGTCACCAAAGAAGCTGCGTATAACGCTCTAAAAAATGCAGTTAATAATCTTTTTGAAAGAAAGTTCTCTTTTAAGGAAATTCATAAAGATACAAACAAAGAAATTGTAGTCAAATCCCGCTGGGTTAGCCGAATTGCATATGTTGATGACCTTGCTACATTAGAAGTTACCTTTGCACCAGATGTTGTTCCTCTTATTACAAGATTGGAAAAGCACTTTACGAGCTATCAACTTAAACAGGTTGCGCAACTAACTAGCAAATATGCTATTCGTCTATATGAGTTTCTAATTGCTTGGAGAGACGTAGGAAAAACACCTGTTATTTCTTTATCTGAGTTCAGAGAAAAATTAGGACTTGAGATGAATGAATATCAAAAAATGGTTAATTTTAAAAGTCGTGTTTTAGAACCAGCCATAAAGCAAATCAATGAGCTGACTGATATACATGTAAAATACGAACAGTACAAAACAGGAAGATCTATCTCAGGCTTATCATTCACTTTTAAGCATAAAAAAATTGATTCGATACCTTCAGAAAGAGATCCAAACACGGTAGATCTCTTTACCCAAATGACCGATGCACAACGCCACATGTTTGCCAATAAACTTTCAGAGCTACCGGAAATGGGTCGGTATTCCCAGGGAACTGAAAGCTATCCACAATTTGCTATTCGTATTGCTGAGATGCTTCACGATCCTGAAAAAATCAAAGAACTATATCCATACCTAAAAAAAGTGGGATATATGCCATTAAATAAAAGGATTTAGTAAATGGCTAAATTATCACTAAGTGAAGTATCTAACCGCTTTAACGTCAGTCGTTCTACGCTATATAGGGCCATAAAAGAAGGGCGTATATCTCGAAGCGCTGATGGTCTTTTTGATATTGCAGAAGTCATCCGATGCTTTGGAGAGCCGATCAAAAAGCATGAACAAAAACAAGAAGTGGATCAGTCTAAAGATGATGCTGATTTACGTCAGCTTGTTGATTTTATGAAAAAGGAAATTGAGTCATACAAAGATCGTGAGAAACGCTATTTAGATCAAATAGACCGCTTTCAATTGCTATTAGGGCATAAAGAGTCTGAAGAAAAAATGTCTCATGATACACCAGTGACACATTCCAATGATGCACCATGCGACAACAATAGTGGAATAAGTGAAACTATTGATAATAATAGAGATAGTGAAATTAAAACATCCCATGAGACATTGGTGACACGCCCTAATGAAACACCAAAACACGTACCAAATACGCATTATGAGACAAAGAAAAAACGTGGCTTATTTGGCCGTGTACTGAATGCTGTTTTTGATAATGACTAAGGGAGAAAGATCATGCCGAAACTGAAAGACATTGCCCTAGGCATTATTGTGGCCCCGCTGTTGATCCCGATCATGCTGATCGCATCGTACCAGGATAAAAAGGAGCTGAAAAAAGAGCTGGATAAACGCCAAAAAGAAAAAGACCAGTCATCCTGATTATTCAATTGAGCTAATCAAAATCGTGAAACATTGCTTAAATAATAGGCGTGGAACGTGAAAAATCATAAAAAAAGCCCGGTCATGGAAACTCGGGCTATCAACTAGGAACTACAGCGTTGAATTATAAGGATAATTATAACGCATTTCGTATAAGGTGTATTATGTTAATTTTAGAAATTCTTAATTTCCATCTATCCAAACTTGCTTGATCCAATCTGCTAAATCTTCCCACTGCTCATCGCTATATCCATCTGCTGTCCAATATCTAATTTTATGATTAGGAGATAGGCAATAATAACTACCATTATCTTCACAAATAGGTAGCCAATCTTCTGGCAGACCTTGCTCCCTAGCATCATTTAATATCTGAGATAGCCCTCGATAGCATTCTTTCTCATCTGTAAGAGACGCTAATTCAATTGTTCCATAAAAGATATTGCTAATCTCTTTCAAAACTTTTTTATAATCTTTTGGAAAAATAAAACCTATTTTTCGTTCATAAGCAGATATGAAAATATCATCAGGTAGTTCTATGTTTAGACGACTATTCCCAGATAGTTCTTTTAATTCTTGAATAATGTTATCAAGCTTATTTTGCATATACATTCTGCTCTATCGCATTAAAGTTCTTACTACAATTTAACATAATGGCTGTTATGCGAAACGAGATCTACCAGCTCTCGTTTTTTGTTATGGAAACTGCTAAAATTCAAATACGCCATTGACGTATAAAGAGTCCATGTTATTTATTGAAACCAGCATCTTTACCAAGCAAATTAAAGACCTTGTATCTGATGAGGAATATCGTCAACTTCAGCAAGATCTTTTGGTACAGCCTGATAGAGGTGACCTAATCAAGAATGGCGGTGGTATTCGCAAAGTACGTTGTGCTCAAGGTAACAAAGGGAAAAGTGGTGGGATACGGGTGATTTATTATTGGGTCACCGAGGATGATCAGATCTTTTTCTTAGTGGCTTATCCAAAATCAGTAAAAGATAATTTAACAGATAAGGAAACCGCCATTCTGCACCAACTCGTGAAGGAGCAATTTCATGGATAACAACTTATTTGATGACTTGGTTGCTTCAATCAAAGAAGCTGGAGCTATCAAACGTAAAGAAGTTAAAGCAAGCCGAGTTACAGAACTCGAATTGCCTGATATTAAAGAAGTACGTGAAAAAACTGGCTTGAGCCAAAATGAATTTGCTGCACGTCTACATATTAGCCCCCGTACCCTGCAAAATTGGGAACAGGGACGACGCTATCCAACTGGACCAGCAGCTACATTGATTCGAATTTTAGATGCTCACCCAAGCCTTATTTGAAAAAATTACTTAAAAAATGGGAGCTTAAGGCTCCCATTTTTATTTCGTATAAGGTGTATTATGTTAATTTTAGAAAATCTTCACTACTATTATTTTAAAATAAGCCTTATATCCAAGCATAAAACAAGGTTGTCTAGACTTCTTTTAACAGTAAAGTTATCATAAAACTGAATTTTATTTTTTAGGTAAGTTTATGCATTCTATCCGCATTCGTTAAGACACAACTATTTGCATAGTGACACTATTTTATAATGGTGGGCTTTTGTTGTGTCTTTAAGAATATATGCGGATATATAAAGTAAAAGTATGCTTAATTTATAAGTATGCTTTTAGTGCATAGTTTCCAGTTATAACTTAATTGACTAGCTATTTGTCCACCCTGTGGATGAATAGCTTTTTTTTTGGGAGGACACTGTGATGCTAGCTTTTGTTTTCACCTAAATCCTGTTTGCTGCATAAAAAATTTCAAGAGCTAAACAGGAGTAAATAAAAATGAGTTTAATTATTAAAGCGAGAAACATACGCTTGGATTATGCTGGGCGTGATGTTTTGGATATTGATGAATTGGAAATTCACTCTTATGACCGTATTGGTCTTGTGGGTGATAACGGAGCAGGAAAGAGTAGTTTACTCAAAGTACTTAATGGCGAAATTGTTTTAGCCGAAGCGACATTACAGCGTTTTGGTGATTTTGCACATATCAGCCAACTGGGCGGAATCGAAATAGAAACGGTCGAAGACCGGGCAATGTTATCTCGCCTTGGTGTTTCCAATGTACAAAACGACACAATGAGTGGCGGAGAGGAAACTCGTGCAAAAATTGCTGCCGCATTTTCCCAACAAGTACATGGCATTCTAGCGGATGAACCAACCAGCCACCTTGATCTCAATGGAATAGATCTACTTATTGGTCAACTTAAAGCATTTGATGGAGCATTACTTGTTATCAGTCATGACCGATATTTTCTTGATATGGTTGTAGACAAGATATGGGAGTTAAAAGACGGTAAAATTACGGAATATTGGGGTGGTTACTCGGATTACTTGCGTCAAAAAGAAGAAGAGCGACAACACCAAGCCGTAGAATATGAGCTGATGATGAAGGAACGGGAGCGATTAGAATCTGCTGTGCAAGAAAAACGCCAGCAAGCTAATCGATTAGACAATAAGAAAAAAGGAGAAAAATCCAAAAACTCTACCGAAAGTGCTGGACGACTTGGGCATGCAAAAATGACTGGCACCAAGCAAAGAAAACTGTATCAGGCAGCTAAGAGTATGGAAAAGCGTTTGGCTGCATTAGAAGATATTCAAGCACCAGAGCATTTGCGTTCTATTCGTTTTCGTCAAAGTTCAGCCCTAGAACTGCACAATAAGTTCCCGATTACGGCAGATGGTCTGAGCTTAAAATTTGGTAGCCGTACTATCTTTGATGACGCTAACTTTATAATACCGCTTGGCGCTAAAGTCGCTATAACTGGATCGAATGGAACAGGGAAAACGTCCTTGTTAAAAATGATATCAGAACGTGCTGATGGATTAACCATATCTCCAAAAGCTGAAATTGGCTACTTTACACAAACAGGATATAAATTTAACACGCATAAATCTGTGCTCTCCTTTATGCAGGAAGAGTGCGAGTACACAGTTGCGGAAATTCGTGCAGTATTGGCTTCAATGGGGATCGGAGCGAATGATATTCAAAAAAACTTATCCGACTTATCGGGAGGTGAAATCATCAAACTGCTTTTATCCAAAATGCTTTTAGGAAAATATAATATTTTGCTTATGGATGAACCAGGAAACTATCTTGACCTAAAAAGTATTGCCGCATTAGAAACAATGATGAAGTCCTATGCAGGAACTATTATCTTCGTATCTCATGACAAGCAATTGGTCGATAATATTGCTGACATTATCTACGAGATCAAAGACCACAAAATCATCAAGACTTTTGAGAGAGATTGTTAATGATAGCCAATCTAATCCGAACATTAATTATTGAACTCTTTAAAGGAAATTAAAAATGACAATTCAAGATATTCAATCACTTGCTGAAGCACACGGCTTGTTGCTTACGGACAAAATGAATTTCAATGAAATGGGCATTGATTTTAAGGTCGTTTTTGCTCTTGATACAAAGGGGCAACAATGGTTGCTGCGTATTCCTCGTCGTGATGGCATGAGGGAACAAATCAAGAAAGAAAAACGCATTTTAGAATTGGTAAAAAAACATCTTTCTGTAGAGGTTCCTGATTGGAGAATTTCATCTACAGAATTAGTGGCTTATCCCATACTTAAAGATAATCCTGTTTTAAATTTGGATGCTGAAACCTATGAAATAATTTGGAATATGGACAAAGATAGCCCGAAATACATAACATCTTTGGCAAAAACCTTATTTGAAATCCATAGTATTCCTGAAAAAGAAGTTCGGGAAAATGATTTGAAAATTATGAAACCTTCAGATTTAAGACCTGAAATAGCAAACAATTTGCAGTTAGTAAAATCTGAAATTGGTATAAGTGAGCAATTGGAAACCCGCTACAGAAAATGGTTGGATAATGATGTTCTATGGGCAGATTTCACCCAATTTATACATGGCGATTTATATGCTGGGCATGTACTAGCTTCAAAGGATGGAGCTGTTTCAGGCGTTATTGATTGGTCAACAGCCCATATAGATGACCCAGCGATTGATTTTGCTGGGCATGTAACTTTGTTTGGAGAAGAAAGCCTCAAAACTCTAATCATCGAGTATGAAAAACTAGGGGGTAAAGTTTGGAATAAACTATATGAACAGACTTTAGAAAGAGCAGCGGCCTCTCCTTTGATGTATGGTTTATTTGCCTTAGAAACTCAAAATGAAAGCCTTATCGTTGGAGCAAAAGCTCAGTTGGGAGTTATATAATTTAAAAATATGATTGCTGAGAACTGCCTTGTTTTGAAACTTGGTTGGCTTTAATTAGTTTTTAGTATTCTTTATAGAAAATGCCTCGATCAAGGGGCATTTCTAACAATCATTTAACATAAAATTTCTTATGTGAAGTAACCTGAATGCAGCGGTGCCCCATTGGGGGCGCGTTGAGATAAGCCTCTTTTAGATAACTTTAGCAACTCGATAGACAGTTGCAACTCCACAATTCACTGCTTTGGCAATTTCTTCCTTAGTCATATTGCCAACTACTAGCAATTCTTTTATTCGTTTATGTTTAGCCTCATTTGCCTTCTTGCCTGTTGGTTTGTAACCCGAACGTGCCAGGCCCTGCTTAATACGTTCTATACGTTTCTCATTGTCTAGGCGGGCCATTGTTGCCAGAAGATCAATCAACATATTGTTGATGAGTTCCAAGATTGAATGAGTAATGCTGTCACTGGTTTGAATCATTTGGTAGGTAGTAGGAAGATCTGCTACGACTAAACGAAGTCCCTTCTCCTGGATCCTGCGCTTCAGCTCTTGAAAATCTCGTTGGGTTAGGCGTGATAAGCGGTCAATACTTTCAACTAACAATGTGTCACCTTGATTTGCTTCTGACAGTAGCTTATTCAATTCAGGTCGGTCTAACTTCGTACCACTATAGTTTTCCACGTACACAATGGTTTCACCCAAATTCAAGTTTTGGTTTAGATCCTGAAGAATCTGCAAAGCCCTTTCTGCATCTTGATCTTTAGTTGAAGCTCGTAGATAAATACGTGTATTCATTTCTATCATTTAATCTTAATTCTATTAGATTAATGATAATACTATCATTTAATTATTGCATTAAGTCTAATGATAGATATTGTATGCGATTTGGCTCGCTATCATTCAGGTATAGTCTTTTGATAAAAAAAGCATGACTAAAAGCCATGCCTTGGGAATTCGTATAACGTGTATTATGTTAATTTTAGAAAAATTACTTAATCAACTAGCGACAATAATTATCTAGCTTAACTACTACATCTCTTAAATTATTCTCTAAACCTGAAAAATCTCTACTCTTTTTAACTGTACTTGGTGTATTCCATTTAGAGAAATTATTTTGGAGATCTTTAAAATTTTGTCTGTAATTTTGACAAATCAAGTTATATCGAGCTACTTGATCTTCTTCATTAATTAAGCGCTTTCTAGTAATAATTACTTCTTCAAATGAATTCTTTAGTTCATTGTACCGACTCAACTCATCTTCCTGATTTTTTATCATTTGCGGATACCAACGCAAATAGGTTTCAAGTATTCTATTTTCTTTTATATGATATTTAAGTACATTATTTGATCGACATGAAGTGATTAACTCTTGTAAGTTATTCTTTTCAAAATCTAAAATTTCATCATTTTTACTACCAATTGGATCATTTTCTATTTCAATATCAATTCTTTGTTGTTTAATACTCCTAAGATCAATGCAATAAAGATTTGTAAGCACATTATGATCTGTCGTATTCGAAATTTTTTTTCTGACATTAAAAGATTCTTTTTCTAGTTGTAGTTTTTTACTTTTATAACGAATCACATTATAAATATCAGAGAGTTGAGTCTCCGCATATTGGGTATTAGCTGAAAATTGATTTTTAGCTTGTTCTTGATCAATAGCTTGGGCATTAGTCGCATAAGTTATTAAAATTGCTATAAATATTGGAATTTTAAATTTCACTATCAATTTTACCTTTTACAATGAATTAGTAAGCTATAAATCATAAAACTGCCAGTATAATAGTTGACTAATAAAATACCCAACTTAATTTATTTCTGTTATATTTCAATGTAATAAACTCTTAGTATACTATAATGATTAAGTTTATCTTGTTTCCTTTGATTGCCTTCGTACTTGTAGGCATAACTAATGAACTGACTATAAATGAAGATATTTTTATTTATATAAGTTTTACAATAGCTACAATCCTAGCTTATAAATTTTCAACAAAAAATAGACTAACGCTCGCATCAATTTATTCTATATTTTTGATATTCATTAGTTTTTTTATACAGCTTTTATCAAGTAATGAAGACGTAGTATTGGCAATCATCGCATCTCTAATAGGGATAGGGATATGTTATATATTTGATAGAAAAGTTTCGATTACAATATCTACTCGTGACTAGATTATCTACCAAATTGGAAAAAATAAGTTTCTGTCACTAACTCATTTAACATAATGGATATTATACGAAGTACACTTGTATATTAATATAAATATCAGACACTTAATAAAACCTTAAAAACCCCAAAATGCCCAAAAAGCCGACTTTGAAACAAATCGGCTTTTTTATGAGCAGTTTTGGAATGTTTTGCCAATAAATTTGACCAAAAATTACGCTTTTCAACTTGAGTGATACAATTTTGTGATACATTATTGTATATACAAATTTGAATGTTTTTTATGAAACAGTATTTCGAATGGGATGAGGCAAAGAATCGAAAGAATCAGAAAAAACACGATGTCTCTTTCGAAACGGCAAGCCTTGTTTTTGATGATCCACTGAGGATCTCAATCCAAGACAGACATACCGATGGTGAAGAACGTTGGCAGACCATTGGGAAAGTAAAAGGCGTACTAATGCTGTTAGTAGCTCACACCATTTTTGATGAAGATGACTGTGAAATCATACGAATCATTAGTGCAAGACAAGTCACTAAGGCGGAGCGAGATAGATATGAGCATGGTTAGATACTCACGTAAAGAACTGAATGAAAAATTCAGCGACAAGCAAGATGCTGAAATTGAACGCTTGCTTGCTAAAGGGACGGTTCCTGATGATCAGCTAGATCTATCAGATATTCCTGAAATTACAGACTGGAGCAATGCTGTACGCCATAATCAATTCTATCGCCCAGTGAAGCAACAGACTTCCATCCGTTTAGATGCTGATGTACTTGCATGGTTTAAAGCACAGGGAAAAGGTTATCAAACACGAATGAATGAAATTCTGCGAGAAGCAATGTTAGAAGATTTAAAAAAACATCAATAAAAATGGGAGCTTAGGCTCCCATTTTTGACTGCGTATAACGTGTATTATGTTAATTTTAGAAATAATTAAAAGTTTAGGAATACTAGTAGAATGCAGCTTATAGAAATAGAACCTTATTTTTGGGAACTATATGAGGATAGCGAAAATATATATCTCAATGTTCTTATAAATATGAGTGCAATTTCTTGGGAGAAAACTATCTGCCTAGATGAACAAACGATTCAGCAGTATCAGACTCAAGGAAAAGGTTTTATTGATGGCTTAGCTAAAAGGATTGAAAGTAGCCAATTGATCCTAGACAGTATCGTGGACAATCGATCCCTCTAAATTCTTGAAATATTTCTGTTCAAAGGCTTCTGGACTTAACCAGCCGTTTGCAGAATGCCTTCTGACCCGATTGTAATAAATCTCAATATAATCAAACAAGACCGCATTCGCCTCTTTTCGAGTCGAAAACACACTGCCATGTACCACATGACCTTTTAATGTATGAAAGAAGCTTTCAGTCACTGCATTATCCCAACAGTTTCCACGTCTAGACATACTCTGAGTACAATCATTTTTCAGTAACAGCGCTCTAAAATCACGACTACAGTACTGTGAGCCTTGGTCCGAATGAACCATAACACCAGTTGGATAACCCTGACGAGCCATTGCATAGTTAAACGTATCACACACCAACTGGCGGTCTATTCGATGGCTGGTTTGCCACCCCACGATACGACGGCTAAATAAATCTAGCATCACACATAAATACAACCAACCTTCTTTAGTGCGGATATAGGTAATGTCTGTTGTCCAGACTTTATTAGGCTGAGTAACTGTAAATTGGCGATCCAACAAGTTGGGTGCTGTAGGCAAACGATGGGTTGAATCAGTCGTATGCTTGTATTTACGCGCAATCCTGCTACGTAAACCAAGCTTTTTTAGCATCCTTCCAATAGTACGTTCGCTCATGTTGTAACCTAAATCATGCATGTCATGTACTAATGAAGGTGCACCCAATCGTGCATGATGCTGCCAATATACGGCTTTTAAGTCATTATATTTCTGTGCCGTATTGGCTTGACGTTTTCGCCAGGCATAATAGCCTGAAGTGCTGACACCTAGGTATTTACAGGCAGAAGATACGGTGACTTCATTCATATCTAGATCTTGAATTACCGTGTACTTTTCTTGGCATGATCTGTTAGAAAGTACACATGCGCTTTTTTTAAGATGTCATTGGCTTCCTTGAGCTGTTTGACTTCTTTCTCTAATTCCACGATCCGCTGTTGTTCTGGTGAAAGTTGACGTTTGCTTGAACCTGCCGGATTGGTTTCACGAATCCATTTATCTAATGTTGAATAACCCACACCTAATTTCTGGGCGATTGCAGCTACAGACTCGTGTGAGTTTGAAAGTGCATAATCAATCGCTTGCTGTTTAAATTCGGGACTAAAACGTTTAGCCATTTCTTGAATCTCCAAAGATTAAAGTTACGTTATCTTTAGAGGGACGTGCTGTCCATTATTTTGTCTAGGATCAAATTTAGAAAAGATTATGAAAGATTTTACTCATATACAGATGCCTCCAAAGAACAGAAAAAAGAAATGCTTCAAGCATTTAATGAATATAAGGCTAAGCAAAATTAAATCCATTTAACATAATGGCTGTTATGCGAAATTCCATAGATATTTTAATTCTCTTGAAAATAAATATTTATAAATCAAACATCTCTAAAAGGAGCTGTTTCCAATACTTTTTTTATCTCATTTTCTTTTTTTACTTTCCATTGATCACTGATTAAACCAAAAAGTTCAATTTGTTTTGAAAAAGCGAGTCGACGGGAATCTTGTCCTCTAGTTCTATTCTTAAGTTCAAACTCAAACGAATAGCTAGATATAAAATTATCCATTATCCAATAAAGCAACTCTTCAAAATCCTTAGTTGTTTTTTCAAAAAAAACTTCTCCTCTTTCTTCAGAAATATACCAATATTTATTTTCATGGATTAATACATATGGAGCTCCATCATTCTGAACTGCGGGCCAAACTCTTTTTTTTCCAGCCCAATTTTTTCACAAATTTGATCAACCTTACGTTGAATTTCTAAAAATGTAAGCATTATTCTTTGATTCTCCAAATGTTCTTAATATCTATTTAACATAAAATCTCTTATGCGAAATACAGTCTTTTACGTGCTGCAAAACTTCAAGCGAGAAAGATTTTTTCCAAATAAACCCAATAACTAAACATAAATAACTGTTTTATATAAATTTATGTAAATATTAAAAAACACTTTTCCTAAAAAATAAGAACATCTCTAAAACTAAACGACCTATTGAAGCCAGATACTCATATTTGGTGTCCAAAAAACTACTCCGTAGGACAAGACAGGACATTGAGCGTAAGCGAATTGTCGGGGGTAATGGACTAGTTCACCTTGCGTGTACTATTACATTACACATCTTGCCTCATCGTACAAAAGTTAATGCTCTTAAATACACCAAAGAAAGCCTATTTCATGTAAGAACATAAACTTAAATACTCTAAAAACCTCTTAAATACACGCATATACCCGCTTATTCACATAATTGGCTATTCTCAATACACGTATATACACTTAAATACTCCTTTTTTATCTTACTTTTTATTCAATTCTCTCCATTCAGCCATTAAAGCTGCTTCTTCCTGCTCCAAAGTCGTTTCACCATTCAAGATACGCTGTTGTCTTGCTTCATCAGCTTCTCGACAGGCATCAATCACTTCTTGGGAAAATTCGTGATCTACGATTCCCTTTGAGCTTCTAAAAATCTCTTTTAATCGTTCTTTTTCTGCTTCATTCATAAATACAGATCCTCTTTGTTTTGTGCTTATTTAAATAACTCGCTATGCGTTCCAGTACGCACAAAAACCACCATCTCAAACTTAGAGAGTGGCTCGATGCGATAGATCAACAGAAAATCACCACCGACATGCAATTCACGGCAGTTTTTCCATTGATTACCACTTAGCGCATGATCAACCCATTCAGCACCTAAAGGCGCATCATTAGCAATAATCAGCATCATGACCTGTTTAAGCTTTCTCATGTCATAACGACCACTACAAGAAAGCCTTTGCCAGTCTGCTAAAAACTCTTTGGTGTAATCCGATGATCGAGGTAAAACGGCCCGTTTATCTTTCGCTGTTTTTTTCGAGGTCATTAAACAAGTCTTCTACAGTTTCAAAACGGGCTTTCTTGGCTTGAATGAGCGCATCAGCTTCATTCATAGCAGCTACAGTTGTGGTATTGGGTACACGTACATCAAAT
Organism: Acinetobacter wuhouensis; assembly: GCF_001696605.3. NCBI lineage: Bacteria > Pseudomonadati > Pseudomonadota > Gammaproteobacteria > Moraxellales > Moraxellaceae > Acinetobacter > Acinetobacter wuhouensis. Next base: position 29,867 of record NZ_CP031710.1, read on the forward strand.
GGAATCGCCTGTTCCGCTACTACACGAGTCAGAAAGATTCGTACAGCATCAGACACAGACATACCCATTGATTTCAAAGCTTGTTGCGCCTGTAGCTTTGTTTCATCATCAATTCGAACGTGTAGCATTGAGGTTTGAGAAGTCATATCTTCACCTGAATATTATGTAACTCAATTGAGATACATAATAGCATATTCAGGCCTGAATATTTCAAAGAAAAGGATCTTTCGATTTATTGATCAAACAGAAAAATTAGGCCAATAAAAAAATATCGTATTTAAACGCTCTATTTTCACCATAGAGAGGCGATCTCAAACTTAAACACAAGAATCCACCTAAAAACAAAAAAAGTCTCTCTAAGCTCAAATAGAAGCAAATGACACAACACTAATAAACCACTAGAAAACATTAACCAAGCGAGTGTCTACGAGCGACATCACCAAAATTCGCACCTCGACTTTCTGAAAAACAGCTTTTTAGGCTGTGAAGCCTAAATAAGCGTAAATTACATGCAGAAAATTGAGTCTAGATCGAGCGTAGCGAGTAAAAAAGCTTTATGAGCGAAGCGAATTCATCGTGCTTTTGCTTTTTATTGAAGTCACAACGAGATGAGCCAAAAAATTGCCCCGACGAATCGAGCGAAAGCGAGATTCAATAGAGTTTGAGCGTAGCGAAAACCAAGGGCAATTTTTCTTTGCCTGGGCTTTTAATTATTTTTAAAGTTTTTAAATGCTTTTAAACATGCTGAAATCCTTTATTTACAAGGGATTCAAAACCTATATGACACCGTTTACCTTGCAATATGACACCGTTTACCTTGCAATATGACACCGTTTACCTTGCAATATGACACCGTTTACCTTGCTTATAACACTAAAATTAATTACTGTGTCATAGCATAATAATTAATACTGGTGCTTC
>NZ_CP031711.1 GCF_001696605.3 Acinetobacter wuhouensis
ATTAAATATTTTATGGAACTCCAGAATATTTATTCAGGCGATACTTAAGCAATAAGGGTAGGGTGATTACATAAAGTATTGCAGCTAATGCCCATACCATTCCAGGAGCTGATGCCTGAGTCATAAAATAGAGGCTAGTAACTAATACAGGACCAATTATAGCCCCCAGACTATTAAAACTGCTTAATAGCCCTTGTAATTCACCTTGTCTTTCATCACTAATACCTCTGGACATCATTGCTTGCAAAGCAGGAACGGCTACTCCACCAAGGGCAAACAATGGTAACAACGCAAAAGGCACCCATTCTTCAACAGCAATAGATAAAAGAAGTAAACCAATTGCATCGCAAGCTATTCCACATAACAACGTATTTTTCTCTCCAAACCTCTTTACCATAGGGGCGATAGCAAAAGCCTGTGCAATAGAATGGCATATTCCATAACTAGCAAGGGAAACACCTGCAATAAATATACTCCAGCCATAACGATCCTGCCCATAGATAACCCATAAAGTTGCGGGGACTTGTGAAACCAATGTGATAATTAAAAAGATACCAAGCAATGGAGCCATATTAGGTTGAGTGATCAAATAGGATAATTTCTTTAATATTGATTGCTCCTGAACCTTCTCAGTCATTTTATTGCTGTGTTTTGATTCTTTTAATAAGACTGCTGTCATTATTAAATTAATCCCATTCATAAAAGCAGCAGCAAAGAACGGTGCATGTAAGTTCCATTCACCCAAAACTCCACCTATTACCGGACCCGCTATAAACCCAATACCAAAGACAGCTCCAAGGAGACCAAACCTTTTTGCACGCTCATGGGCTGGAGTAATATCTGAAACATAAGCTGTTGCAACAGCCATGTTGGCACCTGTAATTCCCGCAAAAATACGACCAATATATAGCCACAATAGAGAAGGAGCAGCAGCCATTAGGAGATAATCAGCCGTTGCACCAGCAATTGAAATAATTAATACAGGTCGACGTCCAAATCGGTCACTCAACGCTCCAAGGATAGGTGTAAAAATGAACTGCATCAGAGCATACACAGCTAATAAAGCACCATAGTGAACACCGCCTGCTTCAGCTCCAGCCAATGACCGTAATAATTCAGGCAAGATCGGCATAATTAAACCAATCCCAACAGCATCCAGAAATATAGTGATTAAAATCACGCTCAATGATTTCTTCACAAATGCCTTCTCTAGCAATGATAGAATTAATATTCTCTCACACACTCCCTATCAGTGATAGATTTATGAGTAAAAAAGATATTGCACCTCAACGTCTGACACGTGAAATAGTCCTGCGTACCGCATTGGATATGTTGAATGAAGAAGGCATAGATTCAATAACCACACGCAAGCTAGCTCAACGATTGGGTATTAAATCTCCAACTCTATATTGGCATTTCAAGAATAAATCCTTGTTAATGGAAGCAATGGCGGAAACCATTATAAATGAACACCATTTAGTTTCTTTACCCATCGATGGGATGACATGGCAAGATTGGTTGCTCGCTAATTCTGTAAGCTTTCGTCGAGCACTACTAGCTTACCGTGATGGTGCTCGTCTACATGCAAGAACTAGCCCCAGTCAAGGACATTTCAACACGATTGAGGCCCAAGTTGCGCTGTTATCTCATGCTGGGTTTTCTCCTGTTGAAGCAGTTGCATTACTTATGACATTAGGAAGGTTTATTGTTGGGTGGGTCCTTGAGGAGCAGCAAGAAGAAATAAGATCAGACCCACCATTCGAAGCCGATCCAACTATATATCCACTCATGCTCCAAGGAGTGAATACCTTACAAAATATGAATGCGGATGACATTTTTGAAAATGGGATTCGTATGGTGATTATCGGTGCTGAAAGACAACTTGATATTAAAATGCAAACTTAACTCTATACTGCTTTAAGCAACTGTTCTATTTAGTAATAAAGCTTTTATCCTTAATTATTTAACATAATGGCGATTATACGAATCTAAAAATGGGAGTCTTTAGCTCCCATTTTTATTGTTAAACATTGAATCCTATATGTTTTCCTGTTGGAAGCTCTACATCAATACGGAGCTTCCCGCCCATTGCCTCAACATACTTTTTCATGGTTGAAATCTTAAGATCATTGCCACGATTTTCTATTGCTGAAAGCGATGGCTGTTTTATTCCCAAAGTTTCAGCAAGTTCCTTTTGAGAGATTTCAAGTTCTTCACGAATAAGATGAAGCTGATTTTCTAGCAGTAATTCATCTGCCATTTTTTGAATACGGGCTTGGCTCTCTGGAGAGCGGCTAGCTAACAATTCTTGCAGAGTCTTAGCCATTAGATTTATCTCCTAGGGTGGTGAGATGAAGTTGGTATTGTTCATCTGCAATATCCAGCATGTCTTTATAAAAACGCTTTTTACTGCCTTTATCAGCAATACATAGAACAATAGCCTGTCGTAAAGGATCAAATGCGAAGAAAGCTCTCAGTGGTTTACCTCGATGTTGAACACGAAGCTCTTTCATGTTGGTAAATTTAGAGTCATAGACAGTATCTACTAAAGGGCGGCCTAAACTTGGTCCTTGCTGCTGTAGAACAACTAGGGCAGCCAGAACCTTCTCTTGTGTTGATTCGTCTTGCTGTTCAAGCCATTCATTAAATAGATCTGTCGTAATGACTATCCACATACCACAACCAAAATATAGATTATAGTCTATATTTTAGGAGCATTATGCTTGTTTTGCAAATGAGAAATGATAGGCAATAAAAAACCCCAGCATCCTGCCGGGGTTTTTCATATTGGGGTCGTTTGCGGGAAGGGGCGGAATCCTACGCTAAGGCTTTGGCCAGCGATATTCTCCGGTGAGATTGATGTGTTCCCAGGGGATAGGAGAAGTCGCTTGATATCTAGTATGACGTCTGTCGCACCTGCTTGATCGCGGCCGCGATAGCTAGATCGCGTTGCTCCTCTTCTCCATCCGCGTTCCAAGCTGCGGAAAGGCACCCATAAGCGTACGCCTGGTCGAGCAGGCGACGCGGATCGACGTCCAGCGCACGAGAGAATGCGTCCGCCATCTGTGCAATGCGTCTAGGATCGAGACAAAGGTCGTCTCTGTCAGCCGGATCGTAGAACATATTGGCGGCGCCAAAGCCCACTTCACCGACCAGACCGACGGGATCTATCACCAGCCAGCCGCGACTGGAGAACATGATGTTTTCATGATGCAGATCGCCATGTAGCCCACGCAGTTCCGAGGCATTGCTCATCATTTGATCGGCTATAATCGCCGCGTGGACGTAGTCAGTTTGACAACCTGCGTTTTGATCATCGCGCGCCCGCTGAAACAAAGCTGCAAAGCGATCCCGGATCGGGAGAAGGGCAGAAGGCAGGGGTTCCTCAGATGCGGCATACAGCTTCGCCATTAGTTCCGCTGCAATTTCGGTCGCCTGGTAGTCGCCGTGCTCGGCAACGATGTGAGAGAGCATTCGCTCCCCGGCATATTCGAGCAACATCAGATTGTTCTCACGACCGAGCAACCGGACTGCTCCCCTCCCATTGCGCCATACCAGATAGTCGGCCCCGCGCAGTTCATCAGCAATGTCTTCTATAGGTTTCAATCCCTTGACGATTGCAGGAGTCCCGTCTGGCAATGAAACTTTCCAAACGAGGCTGGAAAAGGTGTCCGCAATGAGAACAGGTTGCGAAACGTGCCAATGAGCAGGAAAAACAGGCGGCATGAACATCAACCCCAAGTCAGAGGGTCCAATCGCAGATAGAAGGCAAGGCGTTCGCGGTCGGGGGCTTCGATCCCCAATACATTGAATAGGACAGCGAAGGCGCGCTCTGCTTCATCTGGCGCTGCCCAGTTCTCTTCGGCGTTAGCAATCATGAGTGCCAAATCGGCATAGCGATCTGCTGTTCCGAGCCGCCCAAGGTCGATCAGACCCGTGCATTGAAGAGTTTTAGGGTCCACCATGAAGTTCGGCATGCAGGGATCACCATGGCAAACAACCATATCGGTGCGCTCTTGGTCGAGCCGCACCGGTAGCTCTCGTTCGACACGAGCCAAAAGATCGAGCTGCGGCGTACTCTTGTCCTCGTCCGGTAAGAAGTCGGGATTGACGGCATTGCGGGACACCACATCAACGGCGCGTCCGAACATTCGCGACAGCCTGCGCTCAAACGGACATTGATCAACCGATAGGCTGTGAACAGCGCCAAGTTGCTGCCCCATTGACGGCCACGCTTTGAGCAAATCCGCTCCAGACAGATCAGCCGCCGGTACTCCCGGAATTGCCGTTATCACCAAGCATGCACCCTCCTGTTCCTCCTGCCAGTTGATGACCTCGGGGCAAGCCACACCTCGACCTTTGAGCCAAATGAGGCGGTCACGCTCTCCAGCGAGCTCACCGCGGCGGGAAGCAGGTGCGATTTTCGCGAAGGCATGCCCGTCACCACGTCGAAAAACAAAATCACCAGATTCTCCGCCTCTGACAGGCAACCAGTCAGAATGCGATTCACCAAAAAAAATATTAGTTCGATTCAATGGAGGTTCCTTCAGTTTTCTGAGGCTTTGTTGCACAAAGATTTGAAATGCAAAGCGCCCCTAATTGATCCAAATTTAAGGCGTAACTTGGGTATCCTGTCGTCGGGTCGCCCTCAAAGGGGACATGCCTGCTGAACCGCGAATATAGAGAAATATCCCGAATGTGCAGTTAACGAATTCTTGCGGTTTCTTTCAGCGCCGCCAATACCGCCAGCCCGTCGCGCAAGGGGCGCGGCTCGTGTGTGCGGATGAAGTCAGCTCCACCTGCGGCGGCGGCAAGCTCTGCAGCGAGTGTCGCGGCCCCGACATCCCCCGGACCACGGCCTGTGAGCGCGCGCAGAAAGGATTTGCGCGAAACAGACAGAAGCACCGGCAAATCGAAGCGCAGCCGCAATTCATCGAACCGCGCCAGCACCGAGAGCGAGGTTTCGGGAGCAGCCCCCAGAAAAAACCCCATGCCGGGATCAAGGACAAGGCGGTTGCGTTTGATACCGGCACCCGTCAGCGCCGCGATGCGCGCGTCAAAGAACGCCGCAATGTGATCCATGATGTCGCCAGCGGGTGCCTCGCGCCGATCTGCCTGCCCGTCTTGCACCGAATGCATAACGACGAGTTTGGCAGATGATTTCGCCAATTGCGGATAGAACGCAGCGTCTGGAAAACCGCGAATATCATTGAGATAGGCCACACCACGCGACAAGGCATAGGCTTGCGTCGCGGGTTGATAACTGTCGAGCGAGACGGGAATGCCATCTGCCTTGAGCGCGTCCAGCACCGGCGCGATACGCGCGATTTCTGTGTCGGACGAAACAGGCGCGGCGTCGGGATTGCTGGATGCCGGACCGAGGTCGATCACATCTGCCCCCTCGGCCATCAGCTTACGCGCCTGCGCAATGGCTGCGTCTGGCGCCAGATACCGGCCTCCATCGGAGAAACTGTCCGAGGTTATGTTGACGATGCCGAAAATGATGAGCGATTTATTCATGGGGGCTTCTATAATAATAATAATCGAGCATGAGTCTCATACGGATGCTCGGGTCGAAAGGGAATCCCCAGGCGAGTAACCTGTTTGCGGTGATCTGAACCGTACCGGGTTTGTCGGAGACTTTTTTATTTAAGTTAGGCCACCTGACCTAACGGATTAATTTTATCATAGTACATTGCTTCAAAATCAAAAGGTGGCACATAACCTAGTGCACTATGTACACGCTCTTTATTGAACCAATCTACCCAATTTAATGTCGCAAGTTGTACATCCGCTAAACCTTGCCAATCTGCTTTTAAATATTCAATCACCTCTGTTTTGTATAAGCCATTCACTGTTTCAGCCAAAGCATTATCGTATGAATCACCGGTCGTACCGACTGATGCTCGTAAATTTGCTGCTTCTAAACGATTGGTATAACGAATGGAAAGATATTGCACACCTCTGTCACTATGATGAATCACGTTCTTTGGCATGCCTCGATCATGCAATGCTTGCTCCAGTGCATCGAGCACCATGTCTGTATTCATCCGTGTTGATACTTTCCATCCAACAATTGCTCGCGAGAACACATCAATAATAAAGGCGGTATAGACCCAGCCTGAATTTGTTTGAATATACGTAAAGTCAGCGACCCACAGCTGGTCAGGGTGATCAGCACTAAAATTGCGTTTCACCAAGTCATCTGCTCGTTTTTGATCATCTCGGCTATGGGTAGTTTGTTTATTCTTACCTCGCCAAACACCTTGTATACCTAGCTTTTGCATCAATCGAGCAACTGTACAGCGTGCAATAATATAGCCTTCACGTTTCAGTTTTTGCCAAACTTTACGTACACCATATCGACCTGAACTTTCCTTCCAAATTCGTTTAATTTGTTCAGCATGATGCAAGTCATGTAGATCTCGCTTTGCTCGATGTTCTGGGTTTTCGCAGAGATCTAGAGTCCGGTAATAGGTTGAGGGTGCGATCGGTAAAATTCTACAAATCGCCTCGACTCCGTACAGCTCTTTATTATTATGGATAAAATCCACCATTATTTGTGTGGGCGGTCGAGTTCCGCCTGGGCGAAAAAAGCGGCTGCTTTACGTAGAATCTCATTGGCGCGTTGCAGTTCTTTATTTTCGCGTTCGAGTTGTTTGATACGTTCTTGGTCTGAAAGCTGCTGTACTTTAACTGGATTTAGTTTATCTAAATATTTTTGATACCAAACACGTAGTGTTTCAGGAGTACAACCTATCTTGGGAGCAATAGCGGTGATCGCAGCCCAATTCGATGGATAATCTTTTTCAGATTCAATCAATAATTGAACCGCTCTTTCTCTGATTTCAGGGGCATATTTTAATTTTGTCATCGGGATAGTCTCTCAGAATATTGACTCTCCGACAAACCCGGTACGGTTCAGTTCCACAATCCTAAAATTTTGAGTGATTGGCTTATCAGTAGTATTTTTCGTTAAGCACTCACTTTATAGGCTTAACAGAATCTTATTCATTGTTTTTACGCAGTACTTTCTGAATTTCGACTTGAGTCAAGGTCACTCCTTCTTTTGTCCAAGTATGCAAGCCATTTAGAACATCAATAAAAATCTTATTTCGCTCAAAATACCCATTTTTATACTTTTCAACCTCCTGATATATCTTAGATTTTGTTACATTATTGTGAAATTTCGTCATATTCCTAATACTATTCTGAATCTCTTTAGGGGTATCATTACTAATATCAATTCCTAACTCTTTAAACGCAGCTAACACCGCACCGCCCAACTCAAATTTACGATGATTTTCAGCGGTCCTTTTTTTACTGACTTCCTTCTTCTGGAGCTGACTCAAATAAAGCTCTAAATCACTCAATTCAAGCTTATGGGCTTTGAAACTCAGATAACGTGTACACATTGTTTTCAAGATATTCGTTTCAGCTGGATCTAAAGTGTCCTTTTGATATCCTTTATATAATTCCAAAAACTTTTCTTCATATTCAGTCTGTCTAGGATTTTTAGACAGATCATCAAACAACAACTGCAATTTTAGATGTTCACGGTAGGGTTTTAATGCCTCTTTCACCAGAATCTGTTGAGCTTCAGACAACATTTCAAAATTAAAGTCTTCAGTTTGTAGTGCAGTAATAACCTGATTTTGAAGTTCAGAACGATCCCTTTTCTCTAAAAGAAACTCAACGAAAGCATGTAACTCTGCTATTTGTAAAAGTTGAGCTGGTCTACCACGCTTTTTTGCTTTTTCTTGGGTCATATCATCTGCCGCCAAATTTTCAGAACTGTTACCGATTTAAATATGGTTTTACCATATTTAAATCGGTCAGTCTGAAAATAATTATTTAAATTAAAAATAAAATTTCTTGAAAAGAATTTTTATTTTTAATTTAAATAATTCGCACTTGACAGTTTCTCCTGATCGGAGAAACTAGTACGCAATGGGGCGATTCCCCCTTGACCCCCTTCAACCGGATTTTTCAGCCATCCAGGCATTCCAAATCCGGGCGGTTTTCATTCCGTTTCACTGCATAAAAACCGATCCCAGACCAACAAAAAGGTGAGCATGGCCAGTTATCACTTCAGCGTCAAAAGTAAAAATAAAGGCTACGCCATTCAGCATTACCTCTATATTGCCCGATTGATGCAATACGAAAACGTCCGCAAAAAAAGTGATGAAATTTTAGAATACGTTGAACCTGGCAAATGCATGCCGTCCTGGGTGAAAGATCCCATTGAGTTTTGGAAAGCCGCTGATACTTTTGAGCGAGCCAATGCCAAAGTCTACATGGAGTATGAAATTGCCCTCCCCAACGAATTCACGCCAGAACAGCGTAAAACGCTCATAGAGACGTTTTTAGACAAACATATAGTTCCACAGCAATATCCGCATTCATACGCCATACATAACGTTAAATCGCGCCTCAGTGGCGAAGATCAGCCTCATTGTCACATCATGTTCTCGCTAAAAGCCGATGACAGTATTGAACGGACAGCCGAACAATATTTCAAACGCTATAACCCCAAAGATCCAAGCAAAGGCGGTGCAAAGAAAATCCAGCTGCAGGATGGCCACGCAGACTATTCCACTTTTTTAATCTATATCCGAAAACAATGGGAAAACCATCTGAATGATGCCCTTGCACAGCACTGCCCTACCGTCACCTACACATTGGATGGCCAAGACATCACCATCAAAAATCAGGTTTCAGCTGACAACTATGAGAAATACAACGAGATCCATGGCACCTTGTATCTCCCGGAACCCAAATTAGGTGCTGGGAAACAGAATGAAACCGTGGAATACCTGGCTGAGATCCAGAAAATCCGGCTGCACAATGCCAAAGAACGAGAAATGGAACAAAAGCAGCGGCAACAGACGCAGACACATGAATATTTCTATTCATGCTTGAATGAGCCTTACACCTCACTCGAAGTCATGCACTACTTGAATTACTTGGCCAAAAAAGCCAAAAACCAAAAAGAACTCAATCAAGATTTCAAAGAAATCATCAAAACACAGAAGCCAATGCTTCAGACTGAACATTGGAACCTGAACAGGATGGATTACCAGCTGAAAAATTCACTCGAATATCCAGATCCCCAAATCGAGTTCAATCCTGTCTTAAAATCTCAGGCTGAACAATCGAAAGTTATTCAAACCAACCAACCTGCTGAATCTACTCTGTCATCCATACAGCCTAAACCAAAGAATGATGATTATGATTTTGGCGGTCCCTAGGTTTGATGTTTTCTATATACCTAGAAGGTATATAAAGAGCGTGTGCTACGATCGACTGATTAGCAAGTCGATTCATAATTTACAGCTTCTTTAAAAAGAAGCTGTAAATTATGAATTTCTTTTTCAGAACTAGGATTTATTTGTATTGCCATGTTTTTATTCTCTTTGAGCAAATATATCTGTTCATAACTAACACTTATCAGATCAGTACTTTTAAACGTCAGCTCACCATTTGAAAATAGTAAATGTAAATATGCCGTCTTATCGCAATAACTAATTTTTGAATACAATAAAATATGTTCTTCATTTTCTTTAAAAAAGTTCATGTGAACTCTCTCTTTTGGGCAGAAAATTGGAGCATAACAATTTTTAATTTTTCATGATTTCATACGTTGCATTTTTGGAAAAAAAGTTACTTTTGATTAAATAATGTTCAATTTATAAAAATTAAAACTACCATAATATGTGTAAAACATTTTATGTCCTATGCATATGGAATATTCAAAAAGTATTATTACTTAAGTAGCGACACTTTTTGGAATATCACCTAACTTTACAGAGCGAGTGTCTACGAGCGAACTGACATCATTAAAATTTCACCCGCTTTTTTCCCTGATTACAGGCTCCCCTTTACTTACGTGATTTAGAATCAGAGCGTCACGAAGTGCGCGAACGATAGAGCTTTTGCTTTTTATTCAAGCTACAACGAAATTAAGTAAAAAATTGCCCCCTAGAATCGAGCGAAAGCGAGATTCAATAGAGTTTGAGCGAAGCGAAAACCAAGGGCAATTTTTCATGACCTGGGCTTTTAATTATTTTTAAAGTTTTTAAATGCTTTTAGACATACTGAAAGCCTTTATTCACAATGGTTACAGACGCTATATGACTACGTTTACCTACCAATATGACTACGTTTACCTACCAATATGACTACGTTTACCTACCAATATGACTACGTTTACCTACCATAAATCTACAAAATATTTTCAGTAGATTTAACTACGTTTACCTTGCATAAATCTACATAATTATTAATATAGACTTATATTCATAAATAATAATGTAGATACATAAGATGCGGGATTTAGTTGTTAAAGACAATGCCTTAATCAACGCAAGCTATAACTTAGACTTAGTAGAACAACGTTTAATTTTATTGGCTATTGTTGAAGCAAGGGAAAGTGGGAAAGGGATTAATGCAAATGATCCTTTAGAAGTCCATGCAGAGAGCTATATCAACCAGTTTAATGTTGCAAGACAAACAGCCTACCAGGCCTTGAAAGATGCTTGTAAAGACTTATTCGCCCGACAATTTAGCTATCAAGAGATCAACAAAAGAGGGAATGTTGAGAATGTTCTAAGTCGTTGGGTTAGCGAAATTAGATATATCGATGATGAAGCAACAGTAAAGCTGATCTTTGCACCAGCTATTGTTCCCCTTATTACACGTTTGGAAGTACAGTTCACAAAGTATGAGTTACAGCAAATTAGTAATCTCAGTAGTGCTTATGCTGTACGTTTATACGAGTTATTGATTGCTTGGCGCAGTACAGGTCAAACACCAGTTATTGAACTAACAGAATTTAGAAACAAGATAGGTATTCTCGATGATGAATACACAAGAATGGGCAATTTTAAAGATCGGGTACTAAATCTAGCTATTGCTCAAATTAATGAACACACTGACATTACTGTTAAATACGAACAGCATAAAAAGGGACGTAACATTTCAGGTTTTTCATTTTCTTTCAAACAAAAGAAAGGAGTTACAGCTAATGCAAATAGTAAGAGTTCAAATACCCTTGATCTTTTCTCGAAAATGACCGATGCACAACGCCATTTGTTTGCTAATAAACTGTCAGAACTTGCTGACATGAGTAAGTACTCTCAAGGTACCGAAAGCTATGCACAATTTGCTATTCGAATTGCTGAAATGCTACAGAATCAAGAGAAATTTGAAGAACTACTACCGTATCTTAAAAAAGTAGGATTTAACGCAAAATAAACTTCATGTTCAGGTAGGATGTTCAGATGAACATCCGTGTACATGCACTGAGGGACTACATTGAACACAACAAAATTTAGCGTTATGGACGCTAGTAAAGCCTTTAAAAAATCACGAACAACAATCTATGAAGCTATAAAAAATGGAGAATTATCAAGGGATAATGATGGACTTATAGATCTATCAGAATTAATAAGAGTTTATGGAAATCCAATTGGTGTTCAGTCCAGTACACGTACTGAACAAGTTCAAAGGGATGCACCTGTACACGTCCAGTCTGAGGTTGAAAGTGTCCTAAAAGATCAGATTTCCTTACTTAAAAACCAGTTGGATTTAGCAAATCAAAGAGAAAAGTCTTTGCTGCAACATATCGAAGATCTCACCCATAGAATTGAGTTTAAAGGTGTCCTAGAACCATCTAAACAGGAAGATAAAAACCAGTCTGTAATGCAGAATACAGTCAATATACCTCAGCCTGTTCAACAGACTAATTCTGAGGTATTAACTACTCCTAGGCCAAGCGAGAATAAGCGAATTCCTGTTCCTGAGCATATTGAGCCTGAACCGGAGCAAAGAGGCTTCTGGAGCCGTTTCTTTAAGCCGTATGGCTGATCTGATTGTTCACCTGGGCTTATTAAACCCGTGGAACATTGGTTAAATAGTGGGCGTGGAACGTGAAGAATCGACAAAAAAGCCCAATCGGAGATGATTGGGCTTTTCACATCGACATAAGACACTGAAATTTAATGAAAAATCAAAAGCATTTCGTATAAGGTGTATTATGTTAATTTTAGATAAACTATAGAATCCATTAGTTTTTAAACCAATAA
>NZ_CP031712.1 GCF_001696605.3 Acinetobacter wuhouensis
CGTTATATGGAATAACACCTAAATTTCGCATATGAGATTTTGTATTAAATAAAAAAACAATCCCCTAAAAATAGGGGATCTTGTTAGTAATGGAATCGACATTGAATTATAGAGATTCGTTCATCTGTCACTTCATAAACTAATCTATGCTTTTCATCAATCCTACGACTCCAAAATCCTGAAAGATTAGCTTTTAAAGGTTCTGGTTTTCCTGTTCCTTCAAAAGGTGTTCGCTGACATTCTTTGATTAAGGTATTAATACGCTTAAGTATCTTTTTATCCTGTGTCTGCCAATAGATATATTCATCCCAGGCATTATCAGTCCATTCGACGTTACGATTCGTCATCCTCAATCAACTCTCTGTGTTTTGTTTTCCCTGCACGTAATTGAGCAATTGATTCATTTAAACGACTTGCATTATTTGGAGATGAAAGGAGATATAACGTTTCCATTAAGCTATCATAATGATCTTGTCCCATTACTACAGCATGGCCACCTTCTTTTCTTGTAATAAAAGCAACGTCTACATCATCAATTACTTTATCTAAAACAGATTTTAAATTGTTACGTGCGTCCGTATATGTAAATACATGCATATATCTATCCCTCATAGGGTAAGCTGCGTCAAAACGCTGCTAGCTAGACTACCTAGGCGGTAGTGATTGAAACTTTACAATCCTAAATGTACAGAATACTGTACATATTGTCAATTTCGTATAACAGCCATTATGTTAAATCATCGTATTAGAAGATAAATTTTCAGATGTAGTAATTGATCTAAAATGATGTTTCCAAAGTTGAATTCCTAAATTTCCACTTCGATCTAAAGAAGAACCTACAGTTAAATCTGTAACTAAGCAGGGGAAAAGACCAGCATCAAATAATCTAAAACCAGCAGCAAGAACACACGTATCCGTTTGGATACCACATACATAAACTTGTTGAGTATCTAAACCTTTCAAATACTGAATCAAGTCATCTGTTGGAGAATATCCATACTTAATAAATACTTTCTCTACTTTTAGTGGACATTCATCAAATTCCGATGGAGCCCAATTTAGCTGGCTTTTGAAGGGAACTATTGATTCATCATGTAGTTCTATAGTCGCGATTGAATGAACCGAAGGCAGCAATTTTTCTAATTTTTGTATTAACCAGTTAGGAGGATTAAAAGTTGATTGAACATCAATTATTAACAGGACTGGTTTCATAAATAATAACAAATTAGTTTTAGTAAATTGATTTTATCACAGAGAAGCCTTTTAAGAGCTACTAAAATTAATATAATATGCCTTATAAGAAATCTGAAAAAAACAATTTAAATCAATATTTTAATGTGTTTTTAAAAAATTCACATAACAGCCATTATGTAAAAAGGCTTAATCAAAATAACCTAAAATTGCTAAAGTAGGTATAAAAAAGATCGCAAATACACCAAAATATTGAATCATCTTCTTATGTCTGAAATCTCGTTTAGAAATGATCAAAAGCAAAGCTGAAAAAGAAATGACTATTAATGTCCATGAAATTGAATACATACTTAAATCCTAATTAATTATGTTGGGCTTTAAATTTCTCTAAAATTAACATAATACACCTTATACGAAAGGCCCATAAATTGGGCTTTTTGGTCATGCATTTAACATAAAATCTCATCTACGAAATCCAGATTCAAGACATAAAAAAGCCCGACATCCTGTCGGGCTTTTTTAGATTGGGTTGCTCGTCTTGCTGATCTCGTGCTGCCCATTCCTTGCGCTACTTTCTTATTCTTGTTTTTTTGGAAACATCCTGTTCCCTGTATAGCCATCATAGGATTAATGCCTTGAATTACCAATCCGCAAAATCCTTAAATCTATGTAAGTTTTAGCTTACAAAGTTGGCCTATTTTTATCCCAAGAGTTGTCCGCAGAAATTGGGGATGATTTAAGCTCTCTATGGATTGATAATGCACACTAAAGTTTCATTTTGATTAAAAAATCATCAAAAACATTGGCAAGAAGTATCAAATCCGTTCATAAAAAAGCCGACTTGTTTCCAAGTCGGCTTTTTAGGTTTTGCGTCCCAATTTTTTATAGCATAACTTTTTGAAATATAAAACTATTTATGAGTACGTTTCGTATAAGCTCTATTATGTTAAATGGACTCTATTCTGTATTATTTTGAATACGTACCTATGATTTCATGGCCATATGAATTGTCTATCGAGCATAGCCAAGTGCCTTCGGAATTCTTTGTAAATACATATGTTGCTTTACGGATTACTTCAGGGTAATTGGGTGCTGATACAATGGTATTGGCCAAGACTAAGGCTGAGTTTCCAGTTTCAAGAACTTCTATACCTTGTTGTCTTACTTGTAGTCCATTTTTAAAATATATAGCGATAGCTTCAAAGGCTTTACGAATAGCATCTTTACCTACTGCATTTTGACCAGGCTGAACAACTAATACAGCATCATTTGTATAAATATCCATGAGCGTATCAAAATCTTCAGCAACAATCGCTTTATCGGCCTTATTAATTTGTTCAATAACTGGATGCGTCATAATTCAACTACTATTATTAAGATAATGTTATTAGGAACTTAACTGAAGTTCTTACTAGTCTAGCCATGATTGGGTAATATCCACCATCATCTAATTCAGTTATGCATAATTAAAAATAACTTAGTCAATGATTCTACAATATATTTTGTGAATTTCTTAATTTTATTAGATTTATCCTCTTTCTAAGAAAATGTTAAGATTCCCTAAAATTAACATAATACACCTTATACGAAATGCTTTGATTTATCCCTTCTAAATCATTATCTTACTTTGAGCCGTTCCAGTATTCAGCGCACTGGAACGGCTTTTTTGTGACTATTCACGTTCCACGCCTATTCTTTGATCAATGTTTCACGGTTTTAATTAAATAAACTGAATAATTCAATCTGCACGATTTAAGCGATTATCTTGAATAAGATCATCCAATTTATCTTCTAAATCTTCAATCTTATATTTGAGCGATAAAATAGAATTTTTTAAACGCTCATTTTCAGGAGCATCAGGATTTTTTAATTGATTAAAAATTTCTAATAATTCGTTGCGATTAGTGCTTAACCTTTCAATGTCACTTTCAATAGCCATTCTTGGTGTCCACAGAGCAAGTAAAATTTGCTCATAGTCTTTGAGTTCTTGATGGCTCATTGCATCTAATTCAGCTCTAGTTTTCATGGTTTAAAATCCGTCTTGCTATGAAGAGCTTTAAAAATCCGCTTTGCTGTTTCCTCTCTTACACTTTTCGGATCTCGTAAGATGCCACTAATCCAAAGGGCAAAACTAGGATAGTCCTGGAAGTTACTTAGGTCTGATAGCTCAGAAAGTTTAGATAAAATAGCACTGTACTTGTTAATTTGAGCATCAGACAGGTTGCAGAACATATCTATTGTTTTTGGATCTCGCTCAGGAGCTATTAATTTTGGCTTAGATTTTTCTTTCACAGTGAACTTAAAGCCGACAACAGAACGTCCTTTTTTAACTGGACTATAGTCAACTGTTACATCGGTAAATTCATTAATTTCATCTAATGAGCTCTTCAAAACTCTTCGTTTTAAGTTCCTCAAATCTCTATAAGATTCTGGTAAACCAAACTCTGTAAACATTTCATCTAGCGTTAATTCAAAGCCATTTTTTGCCTGATTTTTTTTCGCTAAATGGTAAAAATCTATTGAGTAGTCTTTTTTTAATTTTAGAACTACATCTTTTTTATAACGAGTGTATGGATTGTATTTATCTAAAATTTTCAACATCACCAAAACAATAGATGTAAACCTTAAAGATATCCCTGCATCTTCATAAGTAGCATCAATTACCCAGTTAGAGTAGACCTTTTTCCCCCTATCATTAACGTATGAAAAGGACCGATCTACTAGTTTTTTTGACGCATTTTCAATTTGTTTATAAGCAGAATTGACTTTGATACCACAGTCATCAGCAAATTGTTGAGCAGATATTAAGATTTGATCTTGTTCACTTGCATCGACATTTCTAGCAATCGGAGAAGCCATAATTAAAATTCTTTTTTCATCTACAGACATGCTTTTAAAGCATTCAGTAACTTTGTTTTGAATAGCCATTGTTGTTACTGGATAAGATTTATCATAACTATTTTCTTTATTCATTCAGATATCAAACCTTATAAAAAATGAACATGATTTTTGTACCCTTATGAGAAAACAATGTACACCAATAAACATAAGGGTACAATAATTTATTTGTACCCTTTATCATGCTATTTGTACCCTTTAATCATGCTATTTGTACCCTTTTAAACGATAAAATCATGCTATTTGTACCCTTTATCATGCTATTTGTACCCTTTTAACGCTTGAAACTATTGCTGCATAAGGTTTTCAGAGGGTCTAAAAGCTTTTAAAAGCTTTTTAAAAGAATAAAAGGGAATTTATTTCCAAAGTGAGTTATTAAAACTGCCCTTGGTACTCGCTAAAGCTCGTACTCTATTGAAGCTCGTTTCACTCGCTTCGTGGGGGGCAGTTTTTTGCATATATGATCAAGGATTCAAAAAGCAAAACATGAATAATGCATTCGCTATGCTCATGCTTTTTGACGAGCAAAAGCATCAATACTTCGCTCGTAGACACTCGCTAATCACTGTCCCCAGTAATTCAATAAAAAACGGTTTTTCAGAGGGGGAATAAGCAAACTTTCGTTGTGTCGCTCGTAGATACTCGCTAAAAGGCTCTCATTTGCGTTCTAAGCGATTTTATTTTTATCAACTATAGTTTTACTGTATTTCTATCAAAAGTCGCTAAAACCCCCGTTTTTTTGCGCTTAAATGGGATTTCTAAGGCGTGTAGTCATGGTTATTGTCATTTTCTGGCTTTTTAGGCTCATTTCTCTGCTGTTTTTCTTGTTCTTGGCGTCTTACAAATGCCAAATGTTCTTGTTGCTCTCGTTCTTGTGCATAGCGTTGTTCTTGTTGCTCTCGTTCTTTACGTAACTGCTGTTCTCTAGATTCACGATCTTTTCGGTCGTTTTCGAGCTGTATTGCTCTTTTTTGGGAAAACTCTTGCTGCGCTTCGGTCTCAATTTTTTTTGTAAAAGCCGCATGCAATTCTTGGATTTTTAGATCTTCCATTTCTTCTGCATATAGTCGCTTTTGTTTTTCACCATTTTGAGGACTAAAGTATTTATTTCCATAGTTATCTTCTTCAAATATATAACTATTTATGATCTCCAGTCTTTGATCGCGTACATACTCTTGATACTCAGTTTCTCTGCGTGATATTTCAGAAATTTGATGATCTATATTTGAAATTTGATCATTAAGTTTTCGTTGTTTAACAGTGATGTTCGGTTCGTCAAATTTTGCAAAAGACTTTTTAGGCTGGAGCAGCTGATTTTCTTCTGTCCATTTATTTAAATGATCAGAATATCTCTCTTTTTTTTCTATTTCACTAAGACCAGAAATATGCTTTTGGATGTCTAGTTGGGTGTTGTGTTGGTCGATCAGGTCATTTATTTGATTGATCCATTTTGTTTTAAAAAATAAAGGCTCTTTTTTGCGTAGTTCTGATATTGCAGAACTCATCGTGTCTAATTTTGTTGTTAATTTTGATAATTCTTCATTTTGGAATTCATAAAGTTTCTGAGAAGTTTTTTCTGAATACTCAGCTTGAGAGTATTGAAACTGAAGCTCACTTCGTACTTTTTGAACAAGATCCTCAGATACTTTGATGTTTTCATCCAGTGCGATGACCTTTTTGATTTTTAAATTACGTAGCTTAATTTCATCATTTTTCAGACTAATTTCTGTAAATATCCCTCGTCTCCGGAGGTATGTCGCTTGAGGACCTTCGTGCTGAGTTGCTTCTAGGTCACTTTCCTGGTCTTCATAACTTCTGTGATCGACACGTTCATCAAATCCATTTTGTTCCAGGTGATGATTGCATAACTCTGCAAATGATTCTCTCCAGTGGCTTACAGTTTCTGTGCCATTGTCACGACTGAAGTCCCTATATTTTTTTGCTGAAAAGCCACCCTGCTCATTAATACTTCGGGTTGTGAACATGATGTGTGCATGGTAGTTGCGTTCATCACTTCCACTGTCTGTATGAGGTGCATGAATAGCAGCATCAACGATGACACCGTATTTTTTAACGAGGTTTCGGCAAAGTTCATTGAGCATATTTTCACGCTGTTCAGCGTTTAACTCACTGGGAAATGCAATCTCAAACTCTCTTGCAAGTAATGCATCTTTTCTACGTTCAACCTTTTCGACTTCATTCCAAAGTGTTTGGCGCTTGAGTAACTCAGTATTTGTATTTTCAGGTGCATAGATTTTTGTAAATTCGACACCAGTTTTTCTTGTGTAGTCTTGTTCTTTTCCATAAAAATCGCATACCAATTTTTCACTTGAACGATATGCAGCACAAGCAACGGCCGATCGTCCATTACCTCTACTAATCGTTTTAACTGAAAAATGATATATCGCCATTTTGCTTTTGCTCTTTATTTCGATTTATCGAAATTACCAACATGTATATGTTGGTCAGGGGATTACAAAGGGGATTTACCCCTTGTCGCACCATTGGATGAAATCCAATGGCTAAGTGCGCCCTTCGGGAAAACCACGATAGCATGGGCTGTCTTGAATTTCAATTCAAACAGACCTATGCTTGAGGGGGATTCCTTGAGATGGTGATGGTATGAGTGTTGAAACTTTAGAGCAAAAAATTGCAAAGCAAGAAGAACGATTAAGACAACTAAAAGCACAAAAACAAGCTATTGCTGCTCGTGAAAAAAAGAAAAATTCTGATCGACAAAGAAAAGATGATACTAGACGTAAAATTCTACTGGGGGCTTGGGTTCTAAACAAACTGAAAAATGATGAATCTTTTAAGGGTCAACTAACCGATTTTGAAAAGTTTTTAAGCACGGAAAGTAAGACTGAAGAAAATAGGCAGAAAGATAAAGATCTTTTTAATGGATTTATTTGGGATAAGACCTAAATTTCGCATAAGAGATTTTATGTTAAATAGGTTCGATTAAGCAGATCGTCTTCTAATTTTGAACATTGCTCATCATCAATGACTCCGGTAATACTTTGTAGCCACAACCCATCTGCTGCTAAACGAAGTAACTCTAAATCAGGATGACTATCCGTTTCTGCATGTTGAGATAATCTATTTTTTAGCCATTCCATCCAAATTTTATTAAAGGTAGGCTCTGTGATCATAGTCATTGATAACGCTGACCAAGCAGAAACCACCCCATCTATTTGATGGATAAAAGAACTATGAATATAAGCTCGTGTGAATTTACCATATTCTGTTGGATCGCGTTTAATCAAGTATTCAACTGTTTGATCTAAATCAAGAATTATTTGATTGAACATTTCTTCTATCAAATTTTTTTTATTCGGGAAATGGTGAAATACCCCCCCTTTTGTTATACCTACTGCTGTAGCAATATTTTGAATAGAAACACCAGAAATACCCTTTTGAGAAACAAGAATAGTTGCCTGTTCAAGGATGCGCTTTCGAATAACCTCTGGTTGCTTCTTTTGTTGCCGAATTTCTTTCACTTAATGACCTGCTGATTGCGAAAATAAATTAATAATTATTACGCCAGATACGATAAAACCAATTCCAATTAAAGCAGGATTATCTAGTGTCTGTTTAAAAACAAAGTAGCTAACTACAGCAGTTAGAACAATCCCAACACCAGCCCATATAGCGTATGCGATACCTAAAGGGATTGTTTTAATAACTTGTGATAATAAATAAAATGCCGTGCTAAAAAAAATAAAGACCATCACGCTTGGAAAAAGTTTTGTAAACCCTTCCGATTTAACTAAAAAACTACTTCCAATCACTTCGGAAACTATTGAAAATCCAAGTAATACATAAGCGAGTAACACACTGTTCATAAGTAATCATACCTAAAATACCCATCGGAAGGTATGTTAAATTTTCAAAAAAAAATTATCAATAATTATTTTAGATTTTCTAAAATTAACATAATACACCTTATACGAAATGCGTTATAATTATCCTTATAATTCAACGCTGTAGTTTCAATTTTCTAGCCCAGTCGTCAATGACTGGGCTTTTTTTATTACTTTTCACGTTCCACGCCTAGTCTTTAATCAATGTTCCACGATTTTGATTAAATAAACTGAATAATTCAATCTGCAGAATTTAAGCGATTATCTTGAATAAGATCACTCAACTTACCTTCAAGCGATTCGATTTTATATTTCAGAGACAAGATTGAATCTTTTAAACGTGAATTTTTAGGTGCATCCGGATTCTTTAATTGATTAAAAACCTCTAATAATTCGCTGTGATGAGTGCTTAACCTTTCAATGTCACTTTCAATAGCCATTCTTGGTGTCCACAGAGCAAGTAAACTTTGCTCATAATCTTTGAGTTCTTGATGACTCATTGCATCTAATTCAGCCTTAGTTCTCATGGTTTAAAATCCGTCTTGCTATGAAGAGCTTTAAAAATCCGTTTTGTTGTTTCCTCTCTTACACTTTTCGGATCTCGTAAGATGCCACTAATCCAGAGGGCAAATGTCGGGTAGTCTGGGAAATTACTGAGGTCTGATAGCTCAGAAAGTTTAGATAAAATAGTGCTGTACTTGTTAATTTGAGCATCAGATAAATTGCAGAACATATCTATAGTTCTTTGATCTCGCTGAGGCGCTATTAATTTTGGCTTAGGTTTTTCTTTCACTATAAATTTAAAGCCAACTACTGAACGCCCTTTTTTTACATTTTCATAAGTGAGTTCAATATCTGTATTAGTTGTAATCTCATTTAATGAAGGCTTCATTACTCGGTCTTTTAAATTACAGAGTTTGTCATAAGATTTGGGCAAACCCAGCTCATTTTTTATATGTTCTAAGGACATTTCAAATTGTCCCATTGCTTGATGCTTTTTAGCTAAATGATAAAGATCGAATGAGTAATCTTTTTTCAAACTTAGTACGATATCTTTTTTATATTTTGTATAAGGGTTTAATTTATCAAACTCTTTTAACATCAGTAGAACGATTTCAGGGAAACGTATAGCTATCCCTCCGTCTTCATAAGTGCAATCAATCACCCAATTCGACAGCACCTTTTTTCCTCTTTCATTGTTATAAGAGAAATTTCTTTTAAGTAGATTCTTGCTGGCTAGTTCTAACTGCGTATATGCGGAATGCGTTTTAATGCCACATTCTCTAGCAAACTCTTCTGCCGTAATCATAATTCGGTCTTTTTCAGTTGCATCAGTGGTTCTAGCAATTGGGCTAGCAAGTATTAACATTCGTTTTTCATCAATGTTCATACTCTTAAAGCATTCTTGAACATTGTTTTGCATAACAACCCAGCTCAGAGGATATGTTTTTTTATTTTCGTCCATATAACTACAACCCCAAAAAACTAACTAACTACATTGGTATTTATGTAGCTTAAACATACATTGTCGTTTATTTTTTGACTACTATTTTTGTAGTTTTTTAACAAAACTACAAACTTTTTCTTGTAGTTTAATGTCCGGTAAAAGTAGTTTCTATGTCCGGTAAAAGTAGTTTTTTAAGTCCATTTTGTCCGGCATTTGTAGTTTAATGTCCGGTAAAAGTAGTTTTTTAAAGTCTGAAAGCATTGCTAGGCGTGGTTTATAGGGGGGTCTAAAAGCTTTTAAAAGCTTTTTAAAAGAATAAAAGGGAATTTATTTCCAAAGTGAGTTATTAAAACTGCCCTTGGTACTCGCTAAAGCTCGTACTCTATTGAAGCTCGTTTCACTCGCTTCGTGGGGGGCAGTTTTTTGCATATATGATCAAGGATTCAAAAAGCAAAACATGAATAATGCATTCGCTATGCTCATGCTTTTTGACGAGCAAAAGCATCAATACTTCGCTCGTAGACACTCGCTAATCACTGTCCCCAGTAATTCAATAAAAAACGGTTTTTCAGAGGGGGAATAAGCAAACTTTCGTTGTGTCGCTCGTAGATACTCGCTAAAAGGCTCTCATTTGCGTTCTAAGCGATTTTATTTTTATCAACTATAGTTTTACTGTATTTCTATCAAAAGTCGCTAAAACCCCCGTTTTTTTGCGCTTAAATGGGATTTCTAAGGCGTGTAGTCATGGTTATTGTCATTTTCTGGCTTTTTAGGCTCATTTCTCTGCTGTTTTTCTTGTTCTTGGCGTCTTACAAATGCCAAATGTTCTTGTTGCTCTCGTTCTTGTGCATAGCGTTGTTCTTGTTGCTCTCGTTCTTTACGTAACTGCTGTTCTCTAGATTCACGATCTTTTCGGTCGTTTTCGAGCTGTATTGCTCTTTTTTGGGAAAACTCTTGCTGCGCTTCGGTCTCAATTTTTTTTGTAAAAGCCGCATGCAATTCTTGGATTTTTAGATCTTCCATTTCTTCTGCATATAGTCGCTTTTGTTTTTCACCATTTTGAGGACTAAAGTATTTATTTCCATAGTTATCTTCTTCAAATATATAACTATTTATGATCTCCAGTCTTTGATCGCGTACATACTCTTGATACTCAGTTTCTCTGCGTGATATTTCAGAAATTTGATGATCTATATTTGAAATTTGATCATTAAGTTTTCGTTGTTTAACAGTGATGTTCGGTTCGTCAAATTTTGCAAAAGACTTTTTAGGCTGGAGCAGCTGATTTTCTTCTGTCCATTTATTTAAATGATCAGAATATCTCTCTTTTTTTTCTATTTCACTAAGACCAGAAATATGCTTTTGGATGTCTAGTTGGGTGTTGTGTTGGTCGATCAGGTCATTTATTTGATTGATCCATTTTGTTTTAAAAAATAAAGGCTCTTTTTTGCGTAGTTCTGATATTGCAGAACTCATCGTGTCTAATTTTGTTGTTAATTTTGATAATTCTTCATTTTGGAATTCATAAAGTTTCTGAGAAGTTTTTTCTGAATACTCAGCTTGAGAGTATTGAAACTGAAGCTCACTTCGTACTTTTTGAACAAGATCCTCAGATACTTTGATGTTTTCATCCAGTGCGATGACCTTTTTGATTTTTAAATTACGTAGCTTAATTTCATCATTTTTCAGACTAATTTCTGTAAATATCCCTCGTCTCCGGAGGTATGTCGCTTGAGGACCTTCGTGCTGAGTTGCTTCTAGGTCACTTTCCTGGTCTTCATAACTTCTGTGATCGACACGTTCATCAAATCCATTTTGTTCCAGGTGATGATTGCATAACTCTGCAAATGATTCTCTCCAGTGGCTTACAGTTTCTGTGCCATTGTCACGACTGAAGTCCCTATATTTTTTTGCTGAAAAGCCACCCTGCTCATTAATACTTCGGGTTGTGAACATGATGTGTGCATGGTAGTTGCGTTCATCACTTCCACTGTCTGTATGAGGTGCATGAATAGCAGCATCAACGATGACACCGTATTTTTTAACGAGGTTTCGGCAAAGTTCATTGAGCATATTTTCACGCTGTTCAGCGTTTAACTCACTGGGAAATGCAATCTCAAACTCTCTTGCAAGTAATGCATCTTTTCTACGTTCAACCTTTTCGACTTCATTCCAAAGTGTTTGGCGCT
Organism: Acinetobacter wuhouensis; assembly: GCF_001696605.3. Classification (NCBI taxonomy): domain Bacteria; kingdom Pseudomonadati; phylum Pseudomonadota; class Gammaproteobacteria; order Moraxellales; family Moraxellaceae; genus Acinetobacter; species Acinetobacter wuhouensis. Next base: position 11,589 of record NZ_CP031712.1, read on the forward strand.
TGAGTAACTCAGTATTTGTATTTTCAGGTGCATAGATTTTTGTAAATTCGACACCAGTTTTTCTTGTGTAGTCTTGTTCTTTTCCATAAAAATCGCATACCAATTTTTCACTTGAACGATATGCAGCACAAGCAACGGCCGATCGTCCATTACCTCTACTAATCGTTTTAACTGAAAAATGATATATCGCCATTTTGCTTTTGCTCTTTATTTCGATTTATCGAAATTACCAACATGTATATGTTGGTCAGGGGATTACAAAGGGGATTTACCCCTTGTCGCACCATTGGATGAAATCCAATGGCTAAGTGCGCCCTTCGGGAAAACCACGATAGCATGGGCTGTCTTGAATTTCAATTCAAACAGACCTATGCTTGAGGGGGATTCCTTGAGATGGTGATGGTATGAGTGTTGAAACTTTAGAGCAAAAAATTGCAAAGCAAGAAGAACGATTAAGACAACTAAAAGCACAAAAACAAGCTATTGCTGCTCGTGAAAAAAAGAAAAATTCTGATCGACAAAGAAAAGATGATACTAGACGTAAAATTCTACTGGGGGCTTGGGTTCTAAACAAACTGAAAAATGATGAATCTTTTAAGGGTCAACTAACCGATTTTGAAAAGTTTTTAAGCACGGAAAGTAAGACTGAAGAAAATAGGCAGAAAGATAAAGATCTTTTTAATGG
>NZ_CP031713.1 GCF_001696605.3 Acinetobacter wuhouensis
ATGCTCTCAACCTCTCAACTCGCCCCCAAAGCGTCGCACTTCGTGCTTTGGCTTTGGAAACGGTTGAGAGAGTTTCGGCAATACTCACCCTAAGGGCAGTCATTTAAAAAAATGACACATCCCCTAAGTATTGCCGATTTACCTGTATATATTTGGCTTCGGAGCCACGTATATCGGTCGTATCCGCACATAGCTTTGCTGACTATGCAGACAAGGACTCAAAGTCTTGCACTTCGCTCCACGCGCTCCCTGTCGTTACATTGCCTGTATCTCTGCGAGGGTTTCCCCAACGTACAACTTAACAAGTCCTATGTAACTACTCCCAACGCTCCGCCTATGTGAAGTTCCCCTGTAAGCGGTTTAGCCTTTCGACTATAGCTACAATACGCCAGTGACACTTATTCCTACCACACGTACTGCATGCCGACCGTAAAACGGACACGCAGAAGCGGGCAAAGCTCGATCTAGGATACTTATTTGACGATTTAAAACACGAATTAACGAAGACTTATCATTTTGAGGCTTGATATAAACACTGTTTATTGTGAAAATAGAGTTCAGGTACCAGCCTTAGTGTGAAATCATAACGGTCGTCAAACCTTATGATCTTCGTTATTAGATGGTTGTGACATCAAATAACTGCGTACCGTTGAATATAAAGCGAAAGCCCGTCGAGTTTCAATACTCGATGGGCTTTTTCTTTGTATTTTTAAATTAAAATTTACTTTTCTTTGTTTAAAGCAAACTTTCGCTTCTTAATCACTGTAATCGGCTTTTCTTGTGGAGCCATATTTTTCTGAATGGCCACCTGCTTCATTTCTACTGGTACAGCACTATTTTCAGTAGACTTTGGACTAGATTCTTTAGGCTTCGAGTCTGTTGATTTTTGCAGAGTTGCTTCTTTATTTTTAATTTTTATATAAATTTCATGTACGACAGCATTATGTTCTTTAATCTCCCTATTTTTGCTCGTTATTTTTTTATATTGTTCTTTAAAGGGCTTTATAAAATCCTTGATAGTTGATAGCAGTAGAGCTTCATCGGGGTGTATATCAGCCAGTGTTTTTGGTACTTCAATTTGCACAAAATCAATGAAATTTAAGGGAGATTTTTCAATAATCTCAGGCGTCGCAAAGCTAACAAAGTCATATCCATGATAAGAAATTACGGCATATTTCGTATTCTGCTTAATCGGATGTTTGATATATCCCCTTACGGTCGCTTCCCCCTGATCCAGTAGCTTCTTTAGATAGAAATCTTTTATTTGGTTTTCTTCAAATGCACTATTTCTATAAAACTTAATCTTCTTATTAATTTCTTCTCGTTCTTCTACATTATCCTCAGCCATAAGTCCTAACTTATTACTAAACTCAATAAATTGAGCATGATTATGTTGAGCAAGTTCAGAAGTCCAAATTAAGAGTTGTGCAAGATTATCAGACTTAATAATCTCAATATCATTTAAATCAAGCTTCTTCATTAGTGCAAGCTCTTCCTGCTTGAACTCTTTTCTTTCTAAACTTGACCGCTTCAACATAACAACTTCCTTAACTTTTACTAATTTCAAAACATTAAAAACAATTCTGAATGGTCACTTAACCAAAAATTTCTGAATGGCTATCTAACTGGTGTAATTCTAAAACATCATCCCCTACGAGCCTATAAATCAAGACTAAATCAGGTTTAACGTGGCAATCTCGACAATTTTTAAACTCAGCACCACCTTTTAAGGGGTGATCTAGGTATTTTTCAGGCAATGGACTATTAGCGACTAAACAGTCCAGTACCTCGGCCCATTCAGCCGTTACCAGTTCTAAATAACGTCTTTTAATATCACGTTTAAAAGAACTGGTTACGATGATCTTGCGTTTAGCCATGTGCTTCTTCCGACATTGCTTGGATGGCTTCTTCTACTGTTTCGTACTCGGTGTACTCCCCATTTTCAATTTCTTTAAGAGATTGAAGCAACTTTGCTGCTGCTTTAGGGGTTAAAGCTGTTTCCCTTGCATAATCAAAAGACAATGGAATCGTTTTCGTTTTAACAATTTGATTCAAGAACAGTTTAAATGCCTGTGGCATGGTTAAACCGTAGTCCTCCAAAATAGGAGTAACTTTTTCTTTTAGTTCTGCCTCTAAACGCATATTGAAATTGACTGCGGACATGGTTAATCACTCCAAAAACCAATAATGTAAAGATAATATAAGGCATAATCTTTACTTTTTCATTACTTTTGATGTAAAAATATGAGTATTAAAACTCTAATTATTGGCATAACAGACTTTCAAATTTTGTTTTCGAATTTTTCTATATAGGGTCGATCACACATAAATCATGATTTTTTCCATAATTGCACTGTTCTTTCATCACACGCACACATGGTTTAGATTCTTCTCCAACAGTACAACTTCGAATCTCAAGCTGAATACCATCCTCTCTTAAACTTTCAATCTTAGAAATATTCTCAAGCGGTTTGATATAAACACTGAATAACCAAATGATGCCAAGCATAAGAATGGCAAAAATCCCCAAAACTATTGTGATGATTTTCCATGAGAATTCATTACTGGCTGATTCAATCGAGTTTTTTAAGCGTCCAAGCGCTTTAGCGGTCTTAACTAGTTCTGCTGTACCGTCCTGTAAGCCCTCATTTACCGCTTTTGATACAGTGTGATGAGTTTGCCCAGCGATAGCCCTTTGAATGTCTTCCTTCGTGATTTGAAGCTCTTTGACAGCCTGATTGACTAGGTTCTGCTGTTGTTCTGCGACTGCCATCAGTGCATATAACTTTTTTTCATCAGGTGTCATCGGCTCATCCCTCTAAACTTCATTGTTTTCTGTTGCTCTCGTTCTAATTTCTGCTGTTCTTTGTACTGCTGTAAGGCAAGTTGTTTGAAGCTGTCAAAATCAGCCTTAAAGCTCTCAATACCCTGTTTAATTTCTTTGTCTGAAATTGGGCTATCTTTAAGTTCTTTCAGGTCTTTTTTCGGGTCGCCTAAGTCTAGTCGCTCAAGCTCTTTATAGGCTGTACGTGACTGTTGCAAGGCTTCCCTAATTTCAGGATCTTTGGCTTGGCTTGGTAATAATTTTTTTTCAGGTTCTTTCTCTATGCCTTGCTCTTTGTAGCTTCGCATATCAATACGGCTGTCAATTTGATGTTTTTCTAAATGGCTATTGCATAAATCTGCCCATCTTTGGCGTAGGTCTTTAATATCGGTTTTTCGTTCCTGGTAACTCTTGCCTGTATTATCTTTTTTAGCTCCGCCACGTTCAGGATTTTTGCTGTTATAGCGTTTGAAATATTGCTCTGGATCTCGTTCGATTCCATCTTGCAGACGTTCATTAAACATCAGGTGGACGTGGGGCTGATCGTTGCCGTCCATTGCTTTAGGGTTATGAATCGCAAACTGATACGGATATTTTGAGCCGATCTCGGACTGAATGAAATCCTCAACCAGTTCTAGGCGTTGCTCGGCATTCATTTCTCTAGGTAGTGCGATTTCATACTCTCGATAGGTACTGCCATTTTTGCGCTCGTAAAGGTCGGCTGCCTGCCAAAAGGTAATCGGATTATGTTCCGCCCATTTCGGCATGTTTCCATAGGCACTATGTTCGAGGTCAGTTTTAGCCTGTTCCTCTTTTTTCTTTTTTTCTTCATCCCGATCTATATATTCGGCATGCGGTGCTGCCTTGCCTGCCTTACCGACTTTCACACTTAAACGAGCAATCGCCATTAGGTTTTATCCTGTTCCTTTTTTCGGTTTCGTTCTTTCTTAAAAGCTCTTTGATCGAGTATCGAAGCAAGCATCATAATGATGATGAGTAGCGGTGCTGCAATCACGCCAAAAATAATATCTTTGATTTTTCCCAATACCTGTTTTAGTTGCATGATGTTGCTCCTAGCTTTGGTACTTCTTTTTTTCATTCAATTTTCAATTGAACGAAAAAAAGAAATTTCAGGGTTTTAGGGATGAAGTCCCTAACGTGATTAGGTTTCTCTACGAAGTAGAGAAACGTCTAAGCGCGCCATCAAAATTTTGATGGAAGTACAGGCGACAATCTCTAGAACGAACTTTAACAAAATTGCGGACATTAGACGTAATTATTTTGTTATCGTTCTTTGATAATTGAGCCTGTACTTTTGCGGTACCTTACTTGAGGAATTGAATATGACTAATGAATGGCTTTCTGAAAAAATCACCTACATTTCTGCTTTAAAAAATCCAAATGATGCTCAAAAACTTTTATTAGAATTAGCTCAAATCCAATACCGTACCCCCGACCAAGAAAAAAAGTTAAATGCCCTGATCAAAGCTGAAAAAGCTATGGAGCGAGCAAATAAACAAAAGGTGGCAGTTAAAAAATTGTTGAATGCTGAAAAGGAAGCCGAACGTAAAGCTCGTACTCGTCACCTCATTCAATTAGGAGCTTTATTTGAGATTGCTAACCTGGATAAGCGAGATCCTGCAGAATTGCTAGGAGTGCTTTTGAAAACTGCTGAGATAGATCCAAACGATATGAAATGGCAAATTTGGAAAGAATTAGGCTTAGAAACTTTAAGTGAACGCAACCAAAGTAAAAAACACACTAATTAGTTATAATTTAATTATTTAAAGTCCAAACATTAAGAATATGAGAAATAAACTGTCTTGGGTAATTGGAATAGCAGCCTTTATTCTATTTATGATAATTGTTACTTATTCTGCAAAATATATGGAATTACCCTTAGACAGTGATTTAGGTGTAATCGTTACACTTTTAGCTGGTTTTCTTGCTAATAAAATTTACATATTCATTAAACAAATAGAGCCACCTTATGAAGACATTCTGACCTCAAATTGTTGGATACTGGGCTTAACTTTAATGATGGTAATTACTGGGTTAATTTATAAAGCTTTTGAGCATTCTTACAGTGATTTAAGCACCTATTTAAGATATGCCTTACAAATAGGATCAATAGCTGGAACTATATGGATTTGCAGACAGATCTATACCACTAAAAAAGTACAATATGAACTCAGATTAAAACAATTATTTGAGATAGAAAATAATAAATAGATTAAAGTAATCATTGATATTTAAGAGAAATAAAAATGGAAATTAACGACTTTAAAGAATGTATCAATATCTGGATTAAAGCTGAAACTTGGCATACAAATCATCCTCTTGATACTGAAAGATTCCATAAAGCTATACATCACATCTTTATGCAAAACGGCACCAAACTTGAATCTGAAAAGTTTGCTAAATTATTGTCAGAAGTCTTGTTTGAGAAATACCCTAATAAGAATTTCATAGCTCAGCAAGTTGAATCAGCTAAAGATACTTATGAAGTGATTCGTAGTTATTTATTCGATATAAAAGAATAGCCTAAGCAGTAAATAAGTATTTATTTATATCCCCTCACATATTCCCCAAAAAAGCTA
>NZ_CP031714.1 GCF_001696605.3 Acinetobacter wuhouensis
CTTAGAATCTAATTTTTTCGGTTGTTGTTTCTGCTTAAACTTAAATGAAAAACCAATAATTGAACGACCACGTTTGTGTTGTTCATACTCTGCTTTTATATCTGTGTACTTATTAATTTGATCAATGGCAAGGTGTAAAACTTTTTCTTTAAATTGCCCCATTCTCTTGTATTCATTGGGTTCTATGCCTAGTTTTAATCTTAGCTCTTCTAGCTCTACCATAGTCACTTTGCCTGTACTACGCCATGCGATAAGCAACTCATACAAGCGTATAGCGTAAACACTAGTTAAACTGCTGACTTGCTCTAATTCATAACTGGTGAAGTGTTTTTCTAAATTTGTAATCAACGGTACAACATCATCAGAAAACTTAATACGAACAAGAGCTTCATTCTCTACATAAGATATTCGTTGTACCCATCGACTTATTACATTCTCAATGTTGCCCTTTTGAGTCAGTTTTTGATAGCTAAATCTACGATCAAATAGGCTTTTGCAAGCATCTTTAAGAACTTTATAGGCTGTATTTCTATGAACATTGAAATGGTTGATATAGCTTTCAGCATGAATCGTCAAATCTTTATCATTGGGTGTATTTGATTGCCTAGCTTCAAGTATGGCTAACAGTATTAAACGTTGTTCTGATAGGTCTAAATTATAACTGGCATTTATTAGTGCATTATCTTTAACGACTAGTTCTTTTTTCATAAGCAGACATGTTTTTTAAGTATATAAGTACACTTTATTTTATTAAGTGTCACTTTGCAAGATAGAGGTGTACTTATTGCAAGATAGAGGTGTACTTATTGCAAGATAGAGGTGTACTTATTGCAAGATAGAGGTGTACTTATCCTTATTTTTATTATTATTTATCAATTAATTACAGGTGCTAAAAATTAAAAAATTAAAAATTATTAAAAAGAGGGGAGTGCTTAAAACTGCCCTATGTACTCGCTAAAGCTCGTACTCTATTGAAGCTCGTTCCTCGCTTCGTGGGGCAGTTTTTAGTTAATCCTGTTTGTGAAATCTAAAAGCAAAAGCATTGGTAATGTATTCGCTTCGCTCATACTTTTTGAAAAGCAAAAGCTCCAAAGTTCGCACCCATTCGGGATGCTCTGTACCTACCGTTTAAAATCGAAAGGGAGCTTGTAATCAGAGAAAAAATAGCCGAGAAATTTTTATATTGCTCAATCGCTCGTAGACACTCGCTCGGTTAAAGTGTTAATTTCTCTATTTAAAAAAAAATATTTGTGTATAATTTGTTAATTTTTTGAAAGGGCTCAAAAAGTTGGAAAGTCAATACAGTGACGGCTCTGATGACAATATCAGTCAAGATGAATTACAAAAGCTTTATGACCGATTAATTGAAGTCATTGAAAAAACAAGCAAGAATCTATATAGACATACTATTGAAAGATTAAAAAGAATTAATCCTACATTAGATGAAATTGCCGAATTATGCACAATTTTTATCACGTTGTTTGAAGCAAAAGGCATCAAACATGAGAATAGTGCCACCGAAGCTGTTGGTGTAATTAAAGAAGCTGCTCTTGCAGTTCATTCAGGAGATGCACAAACCGTTATTGATTGTGCTTATCACCTTGAAGATTTCATTAGCAGATTAAGATCCGAGTTGAAATAGGAGAAAGTAATGGATAGAGCTACTTATGAAGCCGCATTCAAAATTTTGTTAGCTTTAGATGAATGTGTAAATAAAGCCATTCTACAACTTGAAGAGTTGGAAGCTATGGAAGAAGAATCTTTCAAATTAGCCGCATAACTTTTCTCAAATAAAAAGCCCATTTTAAATAAATGGGCTTTTTTTATTATTTCGGGTCAATCACACAATAATCTCCATTTTTCCCATAGCCGCACTGTTTTTTCATGACTTTGACGCAGGTCTGCCCCTCACATTTGGATATGTCTAGACTGTACTGCTTGAGGTTATTTACTTCCGATCTACGTTGTTGAATTTCGTCCATGCTTGGAACGAATAGGAATAACGCCAAAAAGAAAATCATAACCACTGCAACAAAGGCACTGGCGTACACAATGATAAATTGGGTGTTCAGTCGGCTTGTTGCCTTGTCTAGTTCCTGAATACGGCTCTTTAATGCACCTATTGCTTGTTTATTGGTGTCCTGTAGCGATTTTTCAGCCTTATCGAGTACACCTGTAGCAACTTGATTATAAAACGCCTCTAATCGCTTCTGATCGTCAGCTATGGCTTCCCGATATTCTTTCATGGATGCCAATAAAATATATAACTGGTCGTCTAAATCATCGTTTTGGTTGCTCATCTTGACCATCCGCCTTTATTCAAATTAGGTGAAGCCTTTTGTTCGGCTTTTTTCATTTCTCGCTCTTGCTGTCGCTTCTGTTCCGCTTGGCGTTCTTGCTCTAAGCGTTTGGCTTCTCGGTCTTTCTGCCATTGGTCAAAGCCTTGTTCTACACGGCTGAAGCCACGTTGGAGCGTGGTTTCTTTCTGCTGTTCTTTTTGGTTCAAATATTGGGCGTTGTGCTGTTTAACTTTGTCGTTATAACGGCTAATTTCGGTGCCGATGCCTTGTCTGCGTAATTGAGTGACCGAAGTTCCCTCATGAATCGTGGCTTGTAGTCCGTTGTTTTGATCGGCATAGCTGCGGTGGTCGATTTTCTGCTGTTGTCCTGCTTGTTCCAGGGCGTGATTCGCCAGGTCTGCCCACGTTGCCCGAATTTGTTTGATGTCCTCTTGGGTTGTGCCCATGTTGAGGTTTTTTCTTTTGGCGTTACTGAGTTCAATCTCTGCTTTCGTGGTTAGAATCAGATTGTTTTCAGGGTCTAATTCCGCCTTTCGGGTGGTGAGCATGATATGGGCGTGATGGTTTTTATCATTTCCGCCTTTGCTGGGTTCGTGAATGGCTAAGTCTGCAATCACGCCATAGCGATCAACTAAGGCCGTGGCAAATGCTTTTGCCAAGTCCTTACGTTGATCTGCGTCCAATTCATCGGGTAGGGCGATTACCCATTCTCTAGCGGTTCGGGCATCTTTGCGGTTTTCGGACTGTTCCGCCAAGTTCCAAAGTTGGCTACGGTCAATTTCAATATCGAGATTCGAGATAATTTCGGAATGAGCCACGCCATCCTTTCTCGTAAAGTCGTGGGTCAGTCCTGTACGTTCATCTTTGAGCTTTTCACCTGAACGGTAAGCACTGGATGCAACCGCAGTTCGTCCAGAACTTCGGTTCACCGTTTTCGTTGAGCAATGATAAATCGCCATCGCTTAACACTTCCGACTAGCAGGGACGTAAAAACCGCATTTTTCGCATTCTCTTTTTAGGTTCTGAACGTCTCTTTCTTCTGCATGTTGTGCCATCAGTTCAGGCATCTTGTAAGTATATTCATGTCCGCAATTTGGACAAAGATAAAGGTGAGTTTCTCTAAAATTATACCGATACATTTTTATTTGCCTTTTGCTTTTTAAAATTGCGTAGCAATTTTTTGGGGTTAAGGGGTGTCCCCTTACGCAACTTTGATTTGAACTTTGTTCAAGTCGTAAGTGCGCATTTCATGAAAAACACGATAGCATATTACCCGCTTGAATTTCAATTCATAGGGTCTTATGCTTGAGTGGTTTTCTATATTCCGAAATTAACCGTTATGACTAAATCTGCTGAAAATATCGAAAAGAAAATTGAAGCCCAGTTAGAGAAGCTGAAACAGTTAAAAGCACAGAAACAGGCTATTGAAGCAAGAGAACGTACCAAAAAGAAAGAACAGGAGCGCAAGGATGATACTCGGCGTAAAATTTTGCTCGGTTCTTACTTGATTAAGAAAATGCAGGCAAATGAAGCCAATAAAGAAAAAATATTGGCTGAACTTAATGAATATTTAACTGAAGAAAGAGACAGAAAGTTATTCAATTTAAGTGAGAAATTTTAAGTAGACAGATTTCACTGTCTACTTGGAAGTTACTTTTTATTACCTTTTGAATCACCTATTTTTATTAGTGGTGGTGGCGGAACATACTCAGGTTTAGCTTCAGTATTTTTAGACATTACTTCAGTCCTTTCTGATCACGAACAGGTGGTGGTGGTGGAACATATTCGGGTTTAGCTTCAGCCATTTTTACCTCTATTTTGAAATTTTAAATCAATCACTTTGGTTTGGGTTTATCTGCTGTAAATTGATCACGAACAGGTGGTGGTGGTGGAACATATTCGGGTTTAGCTTCAGCCATTTTTACCTCTATTTTTGAAATTTTGAATCACTTAGGTTTTGGTAAGTCTGTTGTAAGTTGATCACGAACAGGTGGTGGTGGCGGAACATACTCAGGTTTAGGCTCTGGATTACTCATTTACGTTATCCTAAAAATTTTCCTAATATAATCAGTATTATCACAATAACTAAACTAGCTCCAGCTAGTTGAATATAGTCAAAAGCTTTATGTAATAAGTTTGCTTTTTCATCATTTTTTTCAGTATATGAACTGATAACTTTTTTATAGTGATGAGCTAAACCAAGGTAAACAGTAGCAATCTTATTATTCTGAAAATAATCAATCATTTGATCATCAGTATTTACTTGAAAAACTTCTTTTACCTGTAGACAAGAAAAAAGCTTTCCTGATGCCAAACATACAAAAATAAAAGTTAAAGCCAAATAAAGTGAGGTCAAACAAGTTAAAAAAAATGGAGCCTTAATATTTGTATCTATGAAATAGTATTTTGCTAATAAAGAAAAGGCAGTAATAAAAATAGATAAATATGTTAAATACTTAGTAGCTTTATCTTCTAATTTTTCATAGTGTCCTTTTACTATCGAAAATTGATTTTTTTGGTATTCATATAAAGCTGCATATTTGCTTATATCTACTTCGCTCATACTTCCTCTTTCATTATGCTATTTGCTCTTTTACTCATGGGTTGAATCCAGACTTTTCTAATATTGGATAAAGCTCTCTGAATTTTTCAGGCTCTAACAGCATATCTGCTATACGGATAGCAAATTGTTGGTAGCTTTCTGTACCTTGTGAATATTTCCCCATTTCAGGCATTTCTGACATTTTATTGGCAAATAAATGGCGTTGTGCATCGGTCATTCTGATAAAAAAGTCAGGTGTGTTTGGGTCACG
>NZ_CP031715.1 GCF_001696605.3 Acinetobacter wuhouensis
TTTTCAAGTCTAGAATTGTCATACTCTAGACTTCTAGTATTATTTTCTATACGACCCAGATTTGTTGATAATATTGAAAGAAAAATGATACCGAAAATAACAGTATAAATTGCTTTATATCTTCTTAGGTGATCTTCTAGGCGTTGCATATATTTAATCCATTTTGGTTTTAAAATTTCGAAGAAATTTTGGGGTTAAGGGGATTCCCCTTACGCAAACTTTGACTTGGATGAAATCCAAGTCGTAAGTGCGCATTTCATGAAAAACACGATAGCATATAGCTCGCTTGAATTCCAATTCATAGAGCCTTATGCTTGAGTGGTTTTCTATATCCCGAAATTGGACGTTATGACAAAATCAACTGAAAATATTGAAAAGAAAATTGAAGCCCAGTTAGAGAAGCTGAAACAGTTAAAGGCTCAGAAACAGGCTATTGAAGCAAGAGAAAGAACAAAGCAAAAGGAACAGGAAAGAAAGGACGATACTAGACGTAAAATTTTGCTCGGTTCTTACTTGATTAAAAAGATGAATGACAATGAAGCCAATAAAGAAAAAATACTGACTGAACTGAATGAGTATTTAACAGAAGATCGAGATAGAAAATTATTTGGGCTTCAATAAATACTATTTTAATTCTTTTGGAACATCTTTTAATTTAACAAAGTACATTTGGTTGTTGATATGACTGTGTAAATCAGGCTCAACAGTCATTATTAATGGCATTGTTCTTTCTTCTCCGAATATATCTCTATAAGTTACTGAAAAGAAAAAATCTGTACTCTTAATAGCCCAATACTCACTTCGTGTCACAAATTCAAAAGTTATGTTCTCTGCCTCATTATTGATTAAAAATGTTATTTCATTTGGTAGTATTACATCTTCAATCATTGGATGGTTTTCAAAATTATCAATTTTGGAAAAAGATAGATGCTTTGCTATTTTCCCAATGTTTTCCATAGAAAAAGTATATTGGTATCCATATGTTATATAGCCTACATCGTTGGTAGTTGTTTTGCCTTGCGCTACTTCTTTAAATAGAAAACTAGGTTGTCTTTCTAATAGTTCTTTACGTTCTTTTTGTTCGGACTCTTTTTTTGATTTTTGATAGGTCATCTGCGTGAATTTCAAGCTCCATAAAGCTAGACAAATAGTTATCATATTAAAAAAAGACTGTATTGAAAAATCTTTAAAATCAAATAAATAAGATAAATTAAGAATTAGTGCGGCTATTAGTATAAGTATAAATATCCGCGCATAATTATTTTTCATTTAAACCCAGCCTTGTTTAAGATTGGATAGAGTTCTCTAAACTTTTCAGGCTGTAAAAGCATTTCAGCAATACGTACCGCAAATTGCTGATAACTTTCTGTACCATATGAATACTTAGACATTTCGGGCATTTCAGACATTTTATTTGCAAATAGATGACGTTGCGCATCGGTCATTTTGACAAAAAAATCAGGAGTATTTTGATCTTGTTTAACTTCAATCTTCGGCTGTGATTTTTGCTTAAATTTGAATGAAAACCCTGTGATTGTACGCCCTTGTTTATGTTGCTCATAAGTGGCTTTTATATCCGTATACTCATTTATCTGAGAAATAGCTGTTTCTAATACACGGCTTTTAAAATGGTGCATACGTTGATATTCGCTATCCTCAACACCTAAATTTTTACGTAATTGTTGCAGTTCAAAAATTGGGGTTTTACCAACCTCACGCCAAGCGATTAATAATTCATAAAGTCTAGTAGCATACTTACTGGTTAGATGTGCAACTTGTTTGGCTTCATATTTTGTAAAGTGTTCTTCTAATCTAGTAATTAAAGGGACTACATCAGGTGCGAAAGTAATTTCTAGTAATGCTAGGTCATCCACATAAAAAATACGGCTAACCCAACGAGATCGAACAATGCCTACCTTCCCTGTTCTTTTATATTCTGCTGTATAACTGAATTGTCTATTAAATAGATTGTTTACAGCTTCTTTTAGGGCTTTATAGGATGCATCTGTTGATACATTGAATAGCTTAGCATAGTCACTAGCATGTATTTCTAGCTTGCTATCTGCCGTGATTCCTTGTCCTAGTTCCCTTGCATTAATTATCGCAAGCATGATTAAACGCTGTTCTGTAAGTTCTAAATTATAACTAGCGTTTATTAATGCATTATCTTTCACAACTAAACCATTCTTCATATTAAATACACGTTATTATTAATGTGTGTTTACACACTATATATAATATGTGTGTAAATCAAGAGAATTTGTGTGCTTATACAAGAGAATTTGTGTGCTTATACAAGAGAATTTGTGTGCTTATACAAGAGAATTTGTGTGCTTATCAAGCTTGAAAGCCTTTATTAGCAATGCTTTTAGCGCATCTAAAAGCATTTAAAAGCTTTAAAAATAATTAAAAGCCTTTCGAGAGGGGAGTGCAAACTGCCCTAGGTACTCACTTCGTTCGTACTCTATTGAATCTCGCTACGCTCGATTCGAGGGGCAGTTTTTCGTTAATTTTGTTTGTGAAATCTAAAAGCAAAAGCAACTATGAATTCGCTTCGCTCATGTTTTTTTAAAAGCAAAAGCTCCAAAGTTCGCACCCATTCGGGATGCTCTGTACTTACCGTTTTTTATGGATAGGGAGCTTGTAATCAGAGAAAAGACGGGCAAAATTTTAATAATGCTTGATCGCTCGTAGACACTCGCTCTGTTAAAGTAGTCAATAATTTATAAAAATCAGTCAGATTGGATTCAAACTATGAGTTTTAGAATTAGAGGTGGAAAATCTTTAGGTGGAGTTTCATTTTCATTTGGGAAAACTTTAACAAATAAGCCATCAGCTAAAGAAATTAAAGATAAGGAATTTAAGAATTTCCTTGTGAAATCATCATCTGATTTAAATGAATGCGTTTTTTCATTCATTAGGCTACATGGATATGATCCAAAAATAATCCAAAAAAACTCTATTGATCTTGATGAACTATTTATAGGATTGGAATCTTTTGAAAATTTTAAAAAACTATCCTTAAGTGCAAAAGATACAATTGAAAAGGTAATCTATTCTGGCGATACAGGTATAAAAGGGAAGCGTGATATTACAGATTCTATTTTTGATCTAAAGTCATTTATTAAAAGTATTCCATCGACTTATCATAAACCACCACAACAATTTGAGTATTTAAAAAACCCTAATCTATCAATTCCTAATCAATTTAAGTCTTCTGCTGAAATCAAATTTGATAAAACAAAAAACATACTATTATGGATTGGGATATTCTTTATGCCTTATATTTTTTCATGGTTCACTTTAAGGAGTAATTTCACTAAAAAACAAAGAATTATTGCTTTTTGCTGGATGGTTTTTGTAGTTATTTTAATTTCGAGTAATAAATAAAAATTAAGCCCGATTCTTTGGGATATGGCTAAAGCCGTATTTCAAAGTCGGGCAACTTTGCGACTGCCTATTTTTTTGGTCGTGACCAAGAACAGAGCAAAGTACCGACCAAAATTATTTAGGGTCAATCACACAATAATCTTTATTTTCACCGTATCCACATTTTTTAGTCATAACTTTGACGCATGTCTGACCACCACATTTAGATATATCTAGGCTGTACTGCTTGAGATTATTTACTTCCGATCTACGTTGTTGAATTTCGTCCATGCTTGGGACGAATAGGAATAACGCCAAAAATAAGATGATGACTAAACCGATAAAGGCGCTGGCGTATACCATGATGAATTGGGTGTTCAGACGGCTTGTTGCCTTGTCGAGTTCCTGAATACGGCTCTTTAATGCGCCTATGGCTTGTTTATTGGTGTCCTGTAGCGATTTCTCCGCCTTATCTAGCACACCTGTAGCAACTTGACTGTAAAACTGCTCTAATCGCTTGTTATCGTCTGCTATGGCTTCTCTATATTCCTTCATGGATGCCAATAAAATATATAACTGGTCATCTAGATCATTTTGATTACTCATAATGACATTCCGCCTCTACCTAATTTTTGAGATGCCTTGCGGAGTGCTTGCTCGGCTCGTTGTTTATCTAATTCTTGCTGTCGCTTCATTTCCGCTTGGCGTTCCAGTTCTAGACGTTTGCTTTCTTGATTCTTCTGCCATTGATCAAAGCCTTGATCGACACGGTTTAAACCACGCTGTAAAACGCTCTCTTTCTGCTGTTTATTTTGGTGAAGCTGTTGGGTGTTTTGCTGTTTGACGTTGTCATTAAAACGGCTAATTTCAGTGTCTATGCCTTGTCTGCGTAATTGGGTGACTTTGGTGCCTTCGTGAATCGTGGCTTGTAATCCGTTGTTCTGATCGGTATAGCTGCGGTGGTCTATTTTTTCTCGGTAGCCTGCACGTTCCAATGCCTTGTTGGCTAAGTCTGCCCATGTTTCTCGAATTTGCTTAATATCTTCTTGGGTTGTACCCATACCAAGGCTTTTTCTTTTGGCGTTGCTGAGTTCAATATCGGTTTTGGTGGTTAGGGTGAGTTTATTGTCCGTGTCCAGTTCTGCCTTTCGGGTCGTGAGCATGATATGGGCGTGATGGTTTTTATCACTACCGCCTTTGCTGGGTTCATGGATGGCTAAATCTGCGATCACGCCATAGCGGTCAACTAAAGACCTAGCAAAATCTTTTGCCAGGTCTTTACGTTGATCAGCGTCTAATTCATCAGGCAGGGCAATCACCCATTCTCTAGCGGTTCGGGCATCTTTACGGTTTTCTGTTTTTTCTGCCAAGTTCCAAAGTTCACCACGGTCAATTTGAATATCTAAATTAGAGATAATTTCAGAATAAGCGACACCATCTTTTCTCGTAAAGTCATGGGTCAGTCCTGTGCGTTCATCTTCTAATTTTTCCCCTGCACGATATGCAGCAGATGCAACCGCAGTTCGTCCCGAACTTCGGTTAACCGTTTTAGTGGAACAGTGATAAATTGCCATCAAATGAAGCTATCGGTATATTTTTTTCGAATCTCATCTAAGTTGTCATTAATATCAATGAGAGCC